>CBDVAD010000453.1:0-3375 GCA_965371875.1 uncultured bacterium | reverse complement strand
TTAAATTTGACATCTTGCCCCTATAGTTAGAACTTATATATCAGGAGCGGCAAATGAAACATATATTTCTACTTCTGGCCATGATATTTACTGTCCAATCTGTCTTCTGCAACAGCGCCAGTATAATTCCCATTACCGGCGACATAGAACCTTTCCAGCTGGCATTTATACGAAGAGCTTTGGAAGAATCCGATGATTCCGTATTAATTTTTGACATAAACACATTCGGAGGCAGGGTCGATACCGCCCTCAAAATCGCGACACTGATCGGCTCCATTCAGGACTCTGAGACTGTCGCTTTTATTTCTGCAGGACCAGGAAGCCTGGGTGTAAGCTGGTCGGCAGGAGCTCTGATATCACTCTCATGTGGTAGTATCTATATGACAGAAGGGACATCAATCGGCGCCGCAGCCCCTGTGTACCAGACTCAGGAAGGGATGGTGATGGCCGAGGAGAAGGTTGTAAGCGCCATGAGGGGACAGATGGCGGCCCTGGCTGAAAAAAACGGCTATTCAATTGCGGCTGCACTGGGGATGGTAGATGAAGACCTTATAATCAGAGAGATTTTTATAAATGGAGAGGTTTCCCTTGCTTTGGAGAGTGAAATAGAAACCCTGAAAAAAAGAGCAGAAGACGCTGGATCTGAATTTGAATCGGGGATGGTCATTTCTGCAGAGGGTAAACTGCTTACTTTACGCGCAGGAGAAATGGAGAAGTATGGGCTCTCCAGCGGAACTCTAAAGGGGGTCGAAGATCTCTATCCCCTGCTTGATATTCTCCCCGGGGATGTTACACGAAGAGAACCCACTACATGGGACAAAATGGCTGCCTGGATTACAGGGTCTGTTGTAACAAGTATCCTTATAATGATCGGTCTTTTGGGACTATACGTAGAGGTCTCGACACCGGGATTTGCTGTTCCCGGAACAGTTGCTATTATCTGTTTTGCAATTGTGTTTGCCGGGGGTGCCCTGATGGGGACCTTTAACTCCTTTGAGCTTCTGTTGTTTATTGCGGGAGTTGTTCTTCTTATTGCAGAAATATTCCTTATCCCCGGATTTGGCGTGGTAGGGATCTCCGGTATTTTTCTTATGATGAGTGCCCTGATTCTGTCCAGACAGGGATTTTTTATCCCTGAGTTTGAATGGGAAACTGACATTCTGTTAAAAAACATGCTGCTTGTCTTCGGAACTACAGGTGCTTCAGTAATTATTATGGCAGTTCTTCTTGTTGTTTTCCCCCATCTTGCCCCTTTCAAAAGATTGATCCTTACATCACCGACAGACCAGATTACGGGCCTGAATAATGAACAAATTAGTGGGCAGCCTGTTGAACCAGGGGAAGAAACTCAAATAATGAAACCAGGAACAGTAGGCGTAACAGTTACCCTGCTCCGCCCTTCCGGGAAGGCTTCCCTGGGAAATGAAGTTCTGCCCGTAGAAACAGAGGGTGAATACATAGGAAAGGGTATCAAAATAGTAGTAACCGGAAAATACGGAAATATTATAAAGGTTAAAAAGGTATGAATCTATTATTCCTTACAGGATTATTCTTCATTGGTCTTATTGCTATAATAGTTGAATTTTTTGTACCCGCAGCCGGAATAATAGGAATCATTGGAGGAGGATGTATTATCGGGAGTGTTGTAAAGGCCTATCTCGATTACGGTATTCTGACAGGCTCTGCATTCCTCCTTGGAGCGTTAATCCTGACGCCCCTTCTGATCATGTCCTACTTCAAAATATTCCCCAAAACCATAATAGGTAGAAAATTGATTCTAAATGAAAATCAGAGCCATGAATCGGGTTTTACATCCTTTTCACAGGAAAAATACATAAACCTTAAGGGGAGTTCAGGAATAGTTTTAAAAGACTTGCGACCTATCGGAATAGTGGAGATAGAGGGGCAGAGGTTCAATGCCCTGACAAACGGTGAATACCTCGATTCGGGCAGCAGAATCCAGGTGTTCAAGGTAGAAGGAAATCGGGTATTCGTAAAAAAGGCTGCTAAGGCTGGTCGGAAGCAAGCTTCCTGCTCGCCTATGCATCCAAAGGAGAGTAAAAAATGATCTACATTATAAGTATGATTCTGATTGGACTGGTATCGATTGTCTTCCTTGTTTTCTTTATAAAGTTTTTCAGTCTCTGGTTCAGGGCACTGCTATCAGGAGCCCACATCAGCCTTGCCCGGCTTATCGGTATGTGGATAAGAAGGGTTAAATCCACAGTAATAGTCGACAGCAGAATAATGCTGGTAAAAGCAGGACTGCCCATAGACTCAGATCCCCTGGAGACTCATTATCTGGCCGGAGGGGATGTTATTAAGGTAAGCAGAGCCCTTATTGCTGCAAATAAGGCAGAAATACCCCTGACCTTCCAGAAAGCGACAGCCATAGATCTGGCAGGAAGGGATGTTCTGGAGGCAGTAAAAACCAGTGTCTACCCCAGAGTTATTGACTGCCCTGATCCTACAAAGGGAAAAACGACGATCGATGCAGTTGCAAAAGACGGAATACAGGTAAAAGCCAAGGCCCGGGTTACAGTCAGAGCCAATATCGAACACCTTGTGGGCGGCGCTACAGAAGAGACGGTAATAGCCAGAGTTGGAGAAGGAATTGTAACGACCATAGGTTCTTCCAATACCTACAAGGATGTTCTTGAGAACCCGGACCAGATATCAAAGACTGTTCTGGAAAAGGGATTGGACGCTGGTACAGCCTTCGAAATTTTGTCTATTGATATTGCAGATGTGGACGTGGGTACAAATATCGGTGCAAAGCTCCAGGCTGACCAGGCAGAGGCGGATAAACGTCGTTTTCAGGCTATTGCAGAACAACGGAGGGCAGCTGCAATTGCCCTCGAGGCGGAAAATGTGGCTAAAGAACGGGAAAACCGTGCAAAAGTGGTTCTGGCAGAGGTTGAAATCCCTAAAGCCATAGCAGAAGCCTTCAGGTCTGGAAATCTGGGTGTCATGGACTATTACAACCTCCGGAATATACAGGCAGATACAACAATGCGGAAAAATATAAGTGGTGAGACTAAGGATGAATAGTGTTGGAATACTTGATATAATTGCAGTTTACGGCAGCGCATTTATTATTTTGCTTCTTCTTATTGCCACTTTTATATTCAGGATTATAAGAGAGAGTAAAAGAAAAAGGAGGGAGCAAATAGCGGTTCATAAAGCGCCTGCAGCAGATACAGCAAAACCTGCAGACTTTCCTCTGAATGGATCCGAAACGCCGGATAGAATGATCCCCACTTTAGAGCTATACACAGATAATAGTAAGCAAAATGGCGTAATAAAAAACATAAAGCGGCTGCCCACCCTGAAGAGAGGTATATTGTGGGCAGAAATTCTGGGCAGACCAGGGGG
>CBDVAD010000452.1:0-3386 GCA_965371875.1 uncultured bacterium | reverse complement strand
ATTGAAAGTCTATCCAGTTCATTTTTTAAAATATTTATTCCCTGGGTAAGAGTTTTAGCAGTTCTTTTTACAGTGCCTGCAGAGCTTGTATCTATACTTTTTCTGATAGAATCAATTCCTTTCCGTATATCCGGATATTGTAATAATTTATTAATATCCTTATAGTCCATCCCCTCAATTTTGATACCCAAAGGAGATATATTCCATATATTACTTATCGTGTTTATTTCTATCTGTTCTTCAAACCATTGGATATAGATACTAAGACGATTGTCTGTAAGGGTGTAGGTTCCTGTATTATTATCTTTCTTAAAAGGATTTCCGCTAATTATAGCTTTATAGGTATAATCTTCAGGAGGAGTAATTCTGGAAGTTAATGTATGAAATCTTTCTTCAAAAAAACTTCCGTGAAAATGGGTTTTATTCTCCGGAAATCCCAAATCAAGGCCTCCGCAAAACAGATGACCGGAACTTATTAAGCGACAGAAATCCCATGCAGTTGTGGCAACAGAACCTCCTGCACCAAGTCGTTTTTTACTGCCTCCATACTTTTCAATAAAAATACCCAAAGGAAATAAAGAACCGCAAAAAAACATTTTATTATGATTTTTTCTAAATATTCCGGGGTTAGTAGAAGATTCTGACATCAAAATAGTTTTACTCAAATCTATTCTGTCCAGATGTCTTGTATTCCAGTACTGGGGGTCCACAACAACCGTAAAATCAGGTAGATAACCTTCATTAATCAGAGCAGCAGCAGATGTATCAACAGCTACTATTATAAATCGTTTTTGAAGTTCATCCATATAGTGAAGCACACTATCCAAAGAAGGCCCTGCCGCCAGGAGAAGTACCGGGTAATGACCAAAAATACCGGATAATAATCCAACATCCATTGCTTTCGGCAGGAGTGTTAAGTTATGGATAAGATTCCTAACCCATAGTTTGCCAAACTTTTTCAGTGTTGCTGTATTAACTTCTTTTCTTGAAACAAAATGATGAACTATTCTGTCAATTTCTTTATAGTATTCATAATCAAGTTCATACAGTGATCTATGCTTAAATAGTTGTATATTCCCCTTCGGCAGACCCTGCAGCAATAATCGGATAGAGTCACTTTTATTGGCAATTAAAAGACTTACTAAAGGTGATATAAAAATATGACCTAAATTCCTGACTTCCAGGGATTTAAGGAATCTTTCTGCAGAGGGTTCAACTATTACTACAGGAATTCCCGGTCTTAACTTCAGAATTGCCTCAACATAATATCCAAGTCCAAAGCCCTCTATAATACAGGCAGCGCTTTTGTGAGAAATCTCTGATAATATAAGTTTTTCGGCTTCTTTTATCGGCTCATGATTAGAGTGAATGAATTTTCCGTCTATTACGGCGGTAGGCAGACCTGATCTGCTGTCAGAGATGATCATGTCCGGTGATTTAGTAAATTTGTCCAGGATATCCTTTTTAAATGCGGGATATTTTAAGCATAGGATATTAACATTTTTCTGGTAAAAACTCACTTAAGCTCCAGCCTGATAGTCATACCCTTCCTGATTGGTGTTCCAGGTTCAGGGTCCTGTTTAACAACCCAACCCTCCCCATTAATCGTGACAGAGATTTCAGGGAGTGCTATTAGAGGAAGAATTTCTCTTTTTGACAAACCTGTCAGATCCGGAAGAATTTCGCCTGGCAAAAATTTATCTGATGCAGTCAGTTTTATAATACCTGAATGTTTAATAACAGTTTCAGATTCTATGGGGATATCAAGATATCTGACAAGCTCTTCTGTAAGTTCTTTAATAATGGGAGTTACAATACGGCCACCAAAGAACTCATCGCCTTTAGGAGTATCAATGACAATATATACAATAAGCTCGGGGTTATCTGTTGGGAAAATTGCAAGGGTAGAGGCAACAAAAGAATTGGTCGAATATCTTCCTGTGGCCGGATCAATTTTCTGGGCAGTCCCTGTCTTTGCTGATATCCGTAAACCATCAATCGCAGTCCTTCTGGCTGTCCCACCAGGTTCTGTAGCAGTTTCCATCATAAGAAGCATTGCATTGGCAATTTCAGGTTTTATTACATGTCTGATGGGCTCCCGCTTAAAATCTTTTATAAGTTTTCCTTCAGGTGATACTATTTTATCAATAATATGGGGTTCCAGTAGTGTTCCCCGGTTTGTAAGAATCGTAGCTGCAGTAATCATCTGTACAGCGGATACTGAGATCTCCTGACCGATAGCAATGGTAGGTTTTGATCTCCCGGACCAGTATTCAGGTCTGTGAAGTATACCGATAGTTTCACCTGTGAAAGCAAGACCGGTACGACTGTTAAATCCAAAAGAATTCAATTTATTGTAGAAGTCTGTTTTTGAAACAGTATCCGAAGCATAGGCAGCTCCTGAATTGCATGAATATTTAATTATATCCTGGACACTTACATCACCATGAACACCCAGACAGTTTATTCTAACAGTCTCATCCTGAGAAAAGAGGTGTTCATAAAATCCATCACAGTAAAAGTGGCTGTTAGGTGATATTCCACCAAGCTCCATCTCTGCTGCAAGACTGAATATTTTAAATACAGATCCAGGCTCATATGCATAGGTAACAGGTAGATTATTTTTTTCTATGGAATTTGCCAGTCCAAACGTGTTGGGATCGTAGTCGGGAATTGAAACCCAGCTAAGGAAATCGCCGTCTTTGGCATCCATTACCAGTATCATTACAGAATCCGCATCATGTTCAATATAGATTCTTTCTGCCAGCTTTCTGGAAAAGTACTGAATATTAAGATCAATTGTTAGAAAGATCTGATTACCATATATTATTCCATCATTAGAATCGGATATTGGAGAGAGCAAATCATTATATGTAAGTTCTATACCATCAAGACCTGTATTATCTATTCCGGCAAAACCTGTAAGATGTGATGTTAAATTCTGCTCAGGATAATTCCTTCCATATTCCGGTTCCAGTGATATACCAGGAATTTTCCCTTCACTAATAAGATTCCTTATACGAATACTCTCTGTAGGAGATATTTTACGTTTTATATAGATAAAACCGGTATAGTTATTAAATTTATTTAAAATCAGGGTTGAATCCATGCTAAGAGCATCTGCAATAATTTTTGAACTAATCTCTTTTTCTGTCACATTAGGCATCCATGCAGTTACAGAATCCATCTGGGTTTGAATTGCAAGTATTCTTCCGTTTCGGTCAAGAATTGGGCCTCTTTCTATTATCTGTGCCGGTCCGTTTACTCTGGAAACTACAGTTGGAGAGATAAGCATAATATCTACATATTTCCAAATAATTAATAGAACGAACATGGCAGTGATAATAGAAAATACAGCAAAACGGCTGATTTTGGCAGACATTAAT
>CBDVAD010000451.1:0-3387 GCA_965371875.1 uncultured bacterium | reverse complement strand
GCAAAAGCACGAAACCAGTGTCATTAAAGAAAAAAGCTGTTTCTCATGAAGTTCCCAAACCAGGTGATAAGAGGCATTCAGACGGAAAAATCGACCTCAGCGACTTGAACGAGATTATCCATATCAACACGGAGAAACGAATCTGTATTGCAGAGCCCGGCGTTATTTTTTTTGACTTGGTAACTGCAACCATGAAATACGATCTTGTTCCTATTATTGTGCCGGAGTTGAAGACCATCACAATAGGTGGAGCGGTTGCAGGCTGCTCAATTGAGTCAATGTCTTACAAACACGGCGGATTTCATGATACTTGCCTTGAATACGAAATAATCACTGCAAAAGGTGCTGTGCTGATCTGTAATCCTGACAATGAGAACAACCTTTTGTTCCAGATGGTGCATAGTTCCTTCGGAACCCTCGGTATTATCTCAAAACTAAAGTTCAAGCTGATACCAGCCAGGCCATTCGTGAAAGTGACATATGAGAAATACAATAATTTTGAAGATTATAAATCAGCCATATGGGGACATTATAAAAATAAGGATGTTGATTTCATGGATGGAATCATCCACTCTCCAACAGAATACGTGCTCAGCGTGGCGGACTTTGTTGATGAAGCACCCTATACACATAATTATGACTGGATGAGAATCTACTATCTAAGCACGAAAAAAAGAAAAGAGGATTACCTTAAGACACCTGACTACTTTTTCAGGTATGACAAGGGTGTGACTAATGTAAATCCCAAGTCCCTCCTGGGCAGGTTCTTCTTCGGAAAGTTCACAAACTCTACAGGGACACTGAAATTAGTTGAAAAGTTTCGCCGGTTTATCCCGTTTGATAAAATCCCTATCACAGTTGATCTCTTCATACCTTTTTCGAAAGTCAGCAATTTTATGGAATGGTATAAAAAAGAAGTGGATCATTTCCCGTTATGGTGTGTGCCATACAAGTTTGTCCGGGAATATGAATGGTTATCCTCTGATTTCCTGCACAAGATAGAAGATAAGCTCTTTTTGGATCTGGCCATCTATGGAATGAAAAAGAATGGTGATAAGAACTATTACAAGATCATAGAAGCTGAACTGATGAATATCGGAGGGATTAAGACCCTCATCTCGAGCAATTATTACTCTGAATCAGACTTCTGGAAAATCTGGAATAAGGAGAATTACAACAAGGTCAAGCGCAAAACTGACCCGAACAATATTTTCCGCGACTTATATACAAAGACTTGCAGAACAATGATGGGGTTGGAAAGCTAACGTTACTCCCATTCCACAATAACCTCAATCGGTTTCTCCAAAGTAACAATATCCAATAGAGGAATCTTTATTACAGCCGTAGAACCGGAACCTGTACAGCCGTAGCACCTCACAATTTTTCCATCAATCCGGAGATTGATAATAATCTCTGAAGATTTTAGAATTGATCTTATTCTCCAGGAAGATTCGTACTCTTCAAAAAGGTATTCCATTAAATCCAGATACTCACTTTCCGAGTAGGGATTCTCCTGGGGACCGAAGGTATCCATAACCTCAGTCTCTTTCATCCCTACCAAAGCTGTTGCAGTATTGAAATTTTTCTGAGAAATATAGAGTTTTAACTGTTTAATAATGACATTTCCAGAGTTTCTTCTGGAAAAAGAGATCACATCCGGAGTTCCAGGGATTTCAGGGCTATCGAGAATATTCCCGGGATCCTGAAAATCAAGTTCCAGATGAAGAACATCAGAAGAATCGGAACTTATATCAGTTAGAGAAACTGATTCAAGATCTGAAATTATATAACTTATTTTATCAGTATCAAAAAGTTTTATCTCTTCGGTTTCTGTATTGGAGAAACCGCCAAGAAGGTCCCGGGAATACTGAACAACCATATCATCCAGATTTACATCTATTGAAATAGTACCTTTACCGGTATCGGATATATATACGTCCTGTCTGGAAGAACAGGCGTTTAAAAAAATAATTATAAGAATAACTGTAAAAGTCAAAAGAGTGTGTTTAATCATAGATGACAGTCTATCCCTTTATTTAAATGAAATCCAGAATTTCTAGCCCCAAAGAGGTGATGGATAGACACCATCATCTATAAGATCTTTAAATGCCTTTTTAACAATCGGGCTGTCTTCCTTATAGGTCATTCCAAACCAGGCTGAATCTGTAGGAATAACTTCTACTGTGGCCTCATTTCTATTTATCAGAGTATCCAGCAGAATAGGGAGATATATTTCTGTTTTTGCAAGATTTTCTTTATCAGACAAAAACTCTTTTAAGCCATCACGAATTTCATCAAAAAAAGCAGGTCCCAGACAGAAAAAGTTCATAGAGGTAGGCTCTGTTCCTGTCATAATCTCTGAACTATCGGATTTAAGGCGTTTTGCAACTATCTTTCCATCAATAATCTCAATTTTTTCATACTCAATTATGCTTGTAAGAAGGTTTTTTGAATCAGCCTGACATACACCTCTGGAAACATATCCATGATCTGAAAGAGTTTTTCTCAATGTATAACCTGCCATAGCATAATCAGTACTTCCGGATTCCATTTTCTGAAGGAAAGGCATGACATCAGAATATACTGAAGAACCATAATAATCATCTGCATTTATGACAACGAAGGGTCCATCTATAACACCTGCCGTACATAGAACTGCATGTGCTGTACCCCATGGTTTAGTTCGGTTTAAAGGAACGTCAAAGGGAAGCTCATAGTCCAGTTCCTGGAAAACATACTCCACATCAATAGAAGAAGGAATGCGATCAAAGACAGCTTCTTTAAAATCTTTCTCTAAATCTTTTCGAATTATAAAGACGATCTTTCCAAACCCTGCTTTTACAGCATCATAAACAGAATAATCAAGTATAACTTCTCCAAACTCACCAACTGGTTCAATCTGCTTTATTCCACCATATCGACTACCCATTCCTGCGGCCATAATAACTAAAGCTGGTTTTTTCATTTCTTCCTCCGGAAAGCACTTTAACATTAATGAAAACTCATGGGAAGCATAAGAAATCATGACATTTACCACATATGATATTTATCTTATACTATAACAATTAAAATATTGGAGTTTTATTATGTCAGTATATGTAAACAGAATACTTAATCTCAAATCTATAAAGGTTATAGGATTTGATATGGATTATACCCTTGTTGGTTACAATACAGAAAAACTGGAAGAACTGACACACAGAGAAGCTTTGAAAACACTTAAAAACAAGATGTCCTACCCATCATCGATACTGGATCTTAAATTTGATTTTAAACGATCCATAGTAGGGCTTGTAATAGATAAAAAAAATGGAAATATCCTTCAGCTCAGCAGATACGGGAAAGTAAAAAGCGCCTACCATGGTCTTAAGGAAATTGATTACAGAG
>CBDVAD010000450.1:0-3413 GCA_965371875.1 uncultured bacterium | reverse complement strand
AAGTTCAAAACAGGTAAATGTGTATCACATACTGAGAGGTGGTCTTAATTTTGAGATGAGAAATGCTCTGCATAAAGCTTTTGGATACAAATGGCATTCAAGTTCCTACATTTCGAGTCAGAGACATGAGAAGGATGGAGAATTCGAAATTGCTGATGATTCATACAGAAAATTTCAGATACCGGATAATGCTACTGTTTACAGCGCTGATATTGTAGCTTCCGGAGCTTCTTTGGATAACAGCCTCCATTTTCTTGATAATTATTTAACAGCAGAGAACCTTAAAATAAAGAATTTTGTCTTTGTAACTATTGGCTGCAGCAAAGCGGAAGAAGTTCTTGAAAAATGGGACATGATTTTTAAAAAAAATCACCCCGGGTATGAAAAAACTATTCTTATCTACATAGAAGGCAGATTTGCATTGGGTGACAAAAAATTGCCCCTATATAATGTCCTTCCAAATACAGATCTTCTTAAAAACTACAAATTCGGTGCCCTGTTAACACCAGAATTTGAATTTTCCCAGTTTGAAAAAATGATAATTCCTCTGGAAGCATGTGCAATCTATGATGGTGGGAAGAAATCTTTTGAACCTGTACAGCATATAATGGATATACTTGAATTCTGGGAAAAACAGGAAAAATCTGCAGAAGCTCAGGATCTCTCCTTGTGGGATGAATATAATGCACGTTTTTCATTGGATATGTATGTGGTCCCTGAATCAAATTCAGAAATAGATGGTTATCTTTGGTTAAAGAAAAAGAAAGAGGAATACTGGCAGGGATTAAGTGATACCGAATACAAGCACTTGTTTAATAAATTCAAATGGTTATGGACTGATTCAAGAATAAAATCTTCCAGGGAGAAAGGAAGTCTGACAGCAACCTGTAATAAAAAAATAAGCTATTTAAATAGCCTGATTGATGCCATCTGATGGGTGAAAGAAGAAGTAGAGATAGAATTTTAGTAAAAGATCTTCCTGAATTATTAAAGAAATTTAAAATCGATCTGGGTACAGGTAAACTGATTGATGGGGATACGGTAGATGCAAGTAAAAGTGGAATCAGTTTACTGGTTCCTATCCATATCTATAAAATAGAGACCTATGATATTACTCTACACTCAATAGATAACTCTTTTCTCCTTGAAGAAGAAATTGTATATATTAAAGGATTAGGACCTGAACAATCCAGAATAAGCATAATGTTTTCATCTCCCTCTTCAGGCCTTGACAGATATCATGAACTCCTGGATTTAGTAATATGAAGACAGCCTACCATTTATAATTCTGTATAGGTGGATATGCCTTTCTTACTGCTGCAGCCAGGGGAACTCCGATAGCCACACCAGCTACATTCTGTAAAATATTTCCTGGTATCTCGGCCAGAGCAGGACCAAAACCATACATAACTCCCGCTGTAATATAGTATATACCAGCCATTACTATTGTAGCAGCCACAAAGCTGAGTATAAGGCCGGATATATTAATCCTCTTTCTTAAGATCAGACCTACAAGCAAACCCTGAAGACCGTGGGCAAAAAATGTAATAGGGGCCCACTGAGCATAACCAGCGAATAAATCTGCCAGAGCAGTACCCAGCCCTCCTGCAATAAAAGCAGTTATTGGACCAAAAGTGATTGCAGTAAAAAAGATAGCTACATCACCAAAATTTATATAACCCCTGGTTGGTGCAACGGGAATACGAACTATATATGTAAAAACTGTTGTTACAGCTATTAGAATTGCAAGAGATGCAATCTTAAAAGCGGGTAGGCTGGTAAGTGCGGATTTATTTTCATTGTCTGACATAGAAATCTCCTTTGGTTGCATAGGCGAGCAGGGACGAAGTCCCGACCAGCCTTTAAAGTAATATTGCAGTAAATATTGTCAGCAACACAATAACAATTGCAATAATTATTTGCAAGACTATTTTGGAAGATTTGATAATATGATATTGGGATCGTTCCGTCCTAAGTCCTATACCCCTAAGTTCCAGAGCCATAGAAAGAGATGGAATTGATTTAATAGACTGAATTAGTACTGAAACAAGAGTTGGAAAAATACTGTTCATTTTTTTCCATATTTTTTTATCTTTATAATTGTTTCCACGAAGTTTATGTGCATCTTTTATATTATTATAGATAATAACCATGTATGGGATATATCTAAGGGCAATTGTAATTACAAGGGCTGCTCTAAAGGGTAGCCTGAACCAGTGAAGAGTCAGTATAAAATAATTGATACTTGTTGTTGAGAAAAAAATATAAAAGCATAAGGTTATTCCGGAGAATCGAAAGATAAGTCTAAGAGTTTGTTCAATACCCTCTGTTGTTAAAATTATGGTATCTTTTATTGTCAGAATTGCGTCACCTCCTCTAAAAAAAGGAGGAGTAAGGATAATTACAAATATAATTATCGGCAGTATCATTTTTATCGGATGTATGATTCTGGAAAAACCAAGACTGTTAATTCCGGTTATGAAAAGCAAAGCAACAATAATGGTCATAGCGGTAATTGAAAGAGGGAAAAAAAGCAGTATAACGATAGTTAAAAGAATTATAGTTTTTATTCTGGGATCAGCCCTGTGGAGAATTGAGTTTCCTCTGACGAAAGTACTGGTAATCATAATTCCCCATCCACAAAGTATGAATTTAGATTATTATAGATATCATCCTCAATTTCATATACAATTCGACCAGAATCTATTAAATAAACCCTGCTACTATATCTGCTGCATAGGTCAAGATTATGGGATATTATCAGAATGCCCTTTTCTTTTTTATATAGAAGATTTATAAGGTTATCAAAATCTTCCAATGACAATCCCGCATCTGCTTCATCAAGAATATAAATATCTCTATCCATAAGATAATAAACAGCTGCCTGGAGACGTTTTCTCGCTCCATAACTCATTAAAGCAGGGGGTACATTTTTATCGGGAAGATTGAACTTAGCTATTGTGTCCACAATTTCTGAATCCTGAAGTTTAAGTCCAAAGGAAAGCTCTTCTTCTACAGTAGGAAGAAAAATTTGATAGTCAGGATTTTGAAAAAGATATCCGCAGGATAAACTATTTTTTTCATTTACATTAAGTACACCGCTCTCTTTTTCTTTCAAACCGGCTATAAGTTTACCCAGGGTGGATTTACCTGAACCGTTTTTACCGGCAAGGGATACAATTTCTCCTCTTTTTACATGGAAGTCTTCGACAAAGAGGCTGAACTCACTGTTCCCGGGATATTGGTATTTAAGATTTTTTATTGCTATCAATTGGTCAAAGTCTTGCAATATCTTATGTTTTACAGAAGATTTATTAAACGTAATCAGACCTTATTTTAAAAGAAGTTTCTGGATATCCGCCTCGCTCATCCCCGTTGTATCAACTAATTTCCCATCTTGTAGAACAAGGATA
>CBDVAD010000449.1:0-3420 GCA_965371875.1 uncultured bacterium | reverse complement strand
CCATAACTATTGGCTCCTGTAGCCCAGAGGGTTCCATCTGTTCTAACTATCATCGTATGGTAGTCTCCTGCAGAAACCGAAGCAACATCCCGGCCATCGGAACAGCCGGTAAACGAGCCAGGAATCCCGATAGAAAATGCGACGACTGAAACTATTACTAAAACAAATTTTGACTTTGAATCCATAAGAATCCTCCTTATAGAATTGGTTTGGTGAGGAACGGTTGCATTATACAGGGAAGATTGTCTGTTGCAGGAACTTTTGACGAAAGTATACCTCTTTATTTTATGAATTGTCAATTGTTACAGGAGCTTTTGGTTTTTTATATCTCTCTGGAGTCGAGTCTTATGGTGCCTAATATCCACTACTGTTTTAACCTCATACACAGGCAGGAAGCGACTTGAACAGAGCCTTGAGGAGAATAATCATCATCCAGGGATAATACTCTTAATCACATCAGCTTCAATCTATAACAACCTTTTACATTGCTTACCCCAGCCCCACGTCACATTCAAACAACAATTTTGTTCAATCTACAAACTTTTTTCTGAAAATCACTCCTATCCCAGTAAGACATAAGTAACGGGGCTGAAAGCTCCAACTATAAATATACACAGCACAAGCTCTTGTCGGTCAAACAGGATGGGGAGTCATGAACCCATCCGGACCGTCTTAATCAGAAGCTACAGCTGTGCAGGAGTGCATGCTGTGGATATTTCAGGAGGGGCATTCTGCCCTGTTATTACCTCAATTGAAAAGAGAAGAATGCCCTATGAAACGGGAGAACCGAATAAATTAGAACTAATCGGGTACCAACCTAATTATGCAACTGACACAATGAAGATTCTGGCTATCAATTCAACGAATGACCTTATTATCAAGTTAATCTATCTCGATCGAATCAGCCTGCATATACATCTGGATTACATCCGAGAACTCAGATACTGCCCAGAAAAAAAGAAGTTAGTGGGTAACGGAGTTACTCGTGCCTTTTATGACGGAGAGGGGAAACCTTTATTCTACTGCAGGAAAGAAGGAACTTACTTGAAAGTGCACATACTTGCAAGGGCTCTGGATTCTAAGAAAGATCATAAGTCCCAGGCAATCAAGATTCTACAGAATTTATACAACTGGGTAGGATTCATCCCGATGGAGAAAAGAGCAAAAATATGGGATATTGAACTACCAGAGAAGTTTAAGAACTACACCCTGCCCCATTTCAATTCAGAAAATGAAATGTTCTACTTCTGGTTGGATCAGTTCAAAATCAACTGCATAGAGCCATCCTACATACTTGGCAAAGGAAAAGTGCCAGATTATTTCTTAACAGACGATCTCAGACATCCGAGAGATAAAGAAACAGGGAAGTACTTAGAGTGTTATTACAGTGATGACTATAGCGTTTCGAAGGCAGGAAAGAAAGAAAAGAGCTCTGGAACTACTTACAATATGCGAGTGAAAAATGGACTCTCAGAGGATTTAACTAAGTGGGAAGAAAGATTGTACCACTATCGTGTAGCGATGGATTTCAACTCCCTTCAAGGTACTGCTGAAGATATTCATTGGAGGTTTCAAAGGGAGATCAAAAACTCTATGAAGATGTTCAAAATGAAAAAGGGATCCTACTCACTGAATACTCAGTTCATGGAATTCTACAACAACCGAAATGTCATCTTTGGTGCTCCCCAAAAGGGCAAGAAGAAGAGTAAAGATAGAGTGGGTCTGGAGGAGTTCATCAGGAAAATACTGGAAAAAGCTTCACCAGTTTCAGTCAGGAAAATGCACTCTATGGTTATCAATCATGGATTAAAAGGGTCAAGAGGAACTGTTCATACAGTCATGAAAGAGTTAGGTTGGACTCCAAAGTAAGTGTAAATGCTTTTACTTCAACGGTGATGGTGTATTAAAAGTGTCCAAAATAGCTGAGCACAACTACCGGTAAGTACGAACAATTAGTAAATGCCTTTGAGAAGCTAACATGATGGTCATTGAAATAACACAGAGAGAAATTATTACATCTAAATTTTTTATGGGGCACCCGGTTATAGTCCTCAACTAAGACAAGTGCGTGTGCCCATATGGAGTAGATCTGGCGGGGACCGGTTTGGGCACTCAGGAGAAGCATGGTAGGGGGAATAAGCCAGCCTGACATGACAGCTACTTTAATCCCTCTTCCTTCATCCATCGATGGATCGTAATTCTTGAAACTTTATATCTATCCGCTGTACCGCTTATCGAATTCCCGCTTGTAACTGCTCTTAGGATCGCTGAACGCTGAGGATGTATTGATCTTCCACCAGACCGCCCTCCGTTGTCTCCTGACTCCATATCGGCAACCTTGACGCCTTTACGCCTATAACCACCCAAGGTCTTGCCTTCTGCCCTGGCTCGTTTCAATCCGGATTTGGTTCGGTATGATAAAAGCTTACGTTCAAATTGAGCAATTGTGAAAAGCATCCCAAGTATAAGCTCATTGTTCATTGACTGCTCAGTTTCATCTAAAATAAGACTTGCCTGGACAATGTGAATTATCAAACCAATCTTTTTAGCTTCCTTAACAAAGTCCTGAGCATCTGCAGAATCCCTCCCGATTCGAGAAGCTTCACCAACAATCAGAATGTCCCCTGGATTGGCAGATTTTAGAATTTTTGACAGCTTCCTGTTTTTCCAGCTTTTTGCACCGGAAACCGTTTCCTCTTCCCAGGATGTAATATTAAACTCTCTGCTACGAGCATAATCTTCCAGCATAAGCTTCCAGTGTTCATTATTCTGCTTTGCAGTACTGCATCTGATGTAGCCTGTAATTGTTCCCATTCTATTCCTCTTACCATGTACTATAGTCAACATTCGTTGATGTTACAATATTATCCGGGGAAAATCTATAATTATTGCAACTTATTCATGCTCTAATACTGCCATAAACCAGATGATTAGACATGCCCGGTTACAAACTACCGGTGCATAATACGAACTCTATACCGTTGAAGAGCCAGTATTCTCGATCTTTGCATCTGTGAGTGCAATAATACTGTCTGCCGTAGACTATTAAGGAATGACTGAAACACCAAAACACCAACCCCTCCACGCCCAGAATCGGTTGTATGTCAAGAAGGCTTACTTTGCTCTTCTTGATGCCGAAGGGACTTACAGTTATAGAGATCTTGGTCGTATTTTTAAGGTATCGAAAGATACTGTGATGGCGTTCAAGAATTCAGATCGATACAAGGCATATCTGCTTTATGAGTTTGGAGATCCGGCAATCGAGGAATTATTAAGGTTATACAAGGGCTGGGATTTCAATGGTTTGGAGTATTCAAACAGATTATCTGAGGAGCAGATCGCATCTGATCTGCAGAAAAGTTATCCGTTTTTGTTCAGTGCCAACACTTTACATGCCTAAGAGTGTGGTGATGTTTTGGC
>CBDVAD010000448.1:0-3421 GCA_965371875.1 uncultured bacterium | reverse complement strand
GTAAAGCGGCATTTTTTGATCCGCATTCTATTCCGAATCTAACAGCTTCCTTTAAGCTTATTCCCTTATTAAGTTCAAATGCAAGACCTGCTGTAAAGGCATCTCCACTGCCTATAGTGTTAACAGGTTTAATCTTATGGACTTTTTCTTCCTGAATGATACCATTATCATTTGCAAAGAGAACCGGCATCGTTCCACTGGTTAGAATTGTTTTTATACCTGAGATTCTATACAGTTCCAGCATGTTATGTATCACCAATGTTGTAAGTTCCCTATTTTCCTCATGTTCACCGATTGTATAGTCAGAAAAGAAAGTAGAAACGAATTCGGGGAAATTAATTTTTACAATATCCGGATTATATTCGATTGAATTTATAAGATCTTTTCCTCTGTAATCCAGAACGACAGTTGTTCCGGTTTTCTTTGCAAGATAAACCATTTCCGGGAAAATAGCATCTTCAAAACCCTGCGCCTTCGAACCAGAAATTATTACATTGTCCGTATTAGCCAGGAGTTTATTATACAGATCCATTATCAGTTTTCCTGTGCTCTCATCTACAGGAAGTGATTCTTCAACAATTTCTGTAACTGTGATCTTTTTAGTATTTATAAGTGTTGTACATGTTCTTATTGGGGAAGTATTGGCAGCTGTAATCAGATTCAGACTATCTTCTTTTGTTAATTTTAAAAAATAATCACTACCATATCCTAATTGTGTCAGGTGTACTGCCTGCATTCCTAACTGGGTTAACACTCTTGTTACATTTACCCCTTTTCCTGAAGCATCTGTTCTGTATTCGGTGGATCTGTTAACCTCATCCTCAATCAGTTCATTCAAAATAATAGTTTTTTGAATTGTAGGGTTCAGGCAGACAACAAGAAAATCAGATTTCATAAATACCTCACGAATGTTTTATTTGCTGGTCTTTATGAACCAGTCGAAGCACAAGTGCAGCTGCTGCAGTTATAAGCAGATACCCGGCAGCGAGAAGAATTATACCATCAAGACCTATGGAAGGTTCCGCCTGTTTAACAATAAAAACAGAAAGTGACCCAATACCGAAAGTCAGTGTAAATTTAATCCCGTATCCAACTGATCTCCACCGGGCTGGAGTTAGTATGGCATAGATACTGTTTTCAATGGGCTGCATGCCCATGGCAAAAAAAATAAATAATCCTGCAAATGGCAGTATCCATAATCCGGAGGAGAATCTGGCAAGGAGTAGAAAGGGCAGAGCCATTAACCAGAAAAACAGATATGCAGATCTGAGTTCCCATTTATCTGCAATTTTTCCTCCTGCGAATTGACCAAACATTCCAATCACATAGGCGAGTCCCGTAATTATAGAAGCAATAAGAGTATCCGATTCAGGTAAAAGAGTTTTAGAACCATTTCCAATAAGAAACATATTAATGTCGGTGAATAAATTGCTTAGTTTTGTTTCGATCCATGCAGGGAAAACTAATGTGTATGTTCTGTACATGAGTCCCGAAAAAATTACAACAACACAGAGTATAAGAAACAGATTTAATACACTATCCTCTTTTAGGTTTTCTCCTTTTTGAAGATCACTGTCTCTGGGTACCGAAAATTTATATATTAAACTTAAAAGACCTGCTGCAATTCCGGCAATTCCCAAAAAAATCAGCGTTTGCCTCCATCCAAGGAAATAGTTCATAGTACCGGCTGTAAATGGAGCAGCAGCCATTCCCAGATTTCCAAATATTCCATTGATTCCCATTCCTTTTCCTCTGGATTTTATTCCTTTGGAGACAAGAGCCAGACCGGAAGGATGGTATGCTGCACATCCAAGTCCGGTTACAGCCAGAGTCCAGGTAAGCATATTCGGATTTCGAATCAAACCTGATAAGATCAACCCTGCTCCGGCAATAACTGTACCCAGTCCCATTACAATTCTTGGACTGGTAGAGTCACTGATGAATCCCCAGGGAATGGCGGCAAGACCATAGAGAAGATACATTAAAAAGCTTAAGCCTAAAACTTTATCAAGTGAAAGTCCGAGGTCTCTGCTTAAAGGCAGTACCAGAACAGGGAAAATCAGAATATAGAAATGGGTAAAAAAATGGCTTGCACTGGCAAATACAATAATCCTTCCCTCATTATTATTCATGAATACTCCTCGGGTTTTTATTGGTAATATTATTTTCGCGGAAAGATTAGTATAGAAACAGCTCCTGAGTCATTTACAAAACTGATAGAGCCTCCTATCTGTTGTGTCAGTGATTCAACAAGAAATAGTCCCATATGGGATGATGATTTATTCCAGTCTTCCGGTAGACCAATCCCGTTGTCTTTAAAAATAATTTTGTGGTTTCCCCTCTCGTCACTGACAGTTATACTTATAATACCAGGTTCATCGGGAAAAGCATATTTAACTGAATTAATTATTAATTCATTAAGTAAAAGAGCAAGAGGTACAAGTGTGTCAGCTTCTATTTCAACATCTTCTTCTATTTCGATATGAAACTTAATACCTTCTTTAAATATAGGTGATGATCTTATTGATTCAGTTAAATCAATCAAATATGATTTTAAATCAACACTTGATAGATTCTTGCTGCTATAGAGCCTTTCATGGACCAGTGAGATGGTATATACCCTTTGTTTCAGATCTTCAAAAATAAATGGATTAATATTATCAGAAATCATACTGCCCTGAAGATTTATCAACGACATTATCAGAGATAGATTGTTCTTTACCCTGTGATGAATCTCTCTAAGTAATATCTCTTTTTCCCCTAATGATTTTTTAATTGAAGCTTCTGTCTCTTTTCTTTTTTTTATTTCATCTTTTGCTAAATTGAAGAGATAGGAACTCTGCAGCGCAGCGGAAGCTGCATAGGCAAAAGGTTCAAGTTTTTTTGAATCTCCTTTAGTAAATGTATCTGTTTTATCACTGACCAGACTTAGCAGGCCAATTATTCTTTCGTCCCATTTAATTGATACACCTATATAACCCAGGATAAATGAGGTTTCCGGAAATGTAGTCCAATTTGGGTAAGTTCTTGTATCAGGGATAATGTGTATTTCATCACTTTTAATGAATATAGCAGCATCTCCAAGATCTTCAAGTTTTACTGAAGAATTTCTAAAATAATCACCTGCACCATACTTATCATAGTCTACTTCTGTGGCAACTCTGAGATATCCATCTTCAAGGAGCCGTATATTTGCGCAGGAGTATGGTATAATCTTTTTGGCTTCACGGAGAATCGCATTCAAAATTTGTTCTTCATCAAGAGAGGAAGTCAGGGTAAATAATATATTTTGTAGAACTTCGGTTCTTCTCTTTTGATCTTTTGCCTGTTCAATTGTATGTGTGAGTTCATCTTCAGTATGTTTTCTTTTAGTGATATCCATCATACTTATAAGAATATTCCCATTTCCCTTACCAGGAAG
>CBDVAD010000447.1:0-3424 GCA_965371875.1 uncultured bacterium | reverse complement strand
ACACTCTGTCCCTACCCTACGCTTTTCCGATATATTGACACATTATAATATATTGGCTTATTGTTTTTATGTATAGCCTTAGCTTGCTATATAGCCCGAAACGTCTCTACGGTAATGAATTTGCGGTAAAAACACGATAAATCGCGTCCCTACTTCAATGAATTGGCTGCCTTTAAAACTTTGATATTTATTTCGTTGTATCTCCTGTTTCTGGCAGAAATGGCAATATCCAGAGCTTTTATTACAGATTCCAGACTTGCAATCTCCGGCTTAAGAGCTATAAGTTTACCGATTGCAGCCATATTTGCCGCCCGGTCACTACCTTCAGCTTCTGAAATATCATTTGCCTTAAGATCCACAGTAGTAATATCAGTACGTTCAGGCTTCCTGTCTATTAGAGAACTGTTATAGATTAAAAGTCCTCCCGGTTTCACCTTTGGTTCAAATTTTGTCAGTGACGGCTTATTCAGAACTATAGCAACATCCGGTTCCGTAATAGTAGGACTCCCAATTTCAGTATCCGAAATTACCACTGAGCAATTTGCAGTACCACCCCTCATCTCAGCGCCGTAACTTGGAATATGAGACACAAATTTACCTTCTCCCATAGCTGCAATACAAAGCAGTTTACCAGCCATGATAACACCCTGACCACCGAACCCTGCAATAATTAACTCTTCTTTCATTCGATAATTCTCCTATTAAATCCTCATTTATCTCTGAAGTTACCCAGTGGATAATAGGGTACCATTGCATCTTTGACCCAGTCTGCAGCCTCCTGAGGCTTCATTCCCCAGTTAGTGGGACAAGTTGACAACACTTCTATAAAGGAATAACCCCGTCCTTCAATCTGATTTTTTATTCCCTTTTTTATAGCCTTCTTTGTTTTAAGGGTATTTTTAAAGTCATAGATGGAAGTTCTTTCAATAAAAACAGGACGTTCAAGACTGTTAATAAGCTCACAACCACGGATAGGATATCCTACATCCATGGGATCTCTACCATTGGGTGTTGTAGTTGTTACCTGGCCTGGCAAAGTGGTCGGTGCCATCTGTCCTCCAGTCATACCGTAGATAGCATTGTTAATGAATATAGTAGTAAAGTTCTCTCCTCTGTTTGCTGCATGGATAGTTTCAGCAGTACCAATGGCCAAAAGATCCCCGTCCCCCTGATAGGAGATTACAATGCTGTCGGGATTTACACGCTTGATACCTGTTGCAACTGCAGGTGCTCTTCCATGGGCTGCCTCACATCCATCTACATTCATATAATTGTAGATCAGTACCGAACATCCTACTGGTGCTATAATTACAGTTCTTTCCCGAACTCCGAATTCATCAAGAACTTCTGCAAGCAGCTTATGGACTATTCCATGGCCGCAGCCCGGGCAGTACGATGTTGGAGTGTCAACAAGTGACTCAGGTCTATCGTATACATATTCATAATCTTGTGTTTTAGTTTCCATAAGTTTTGATTCTCCTCTTAATTTCATCAACTTCCGGAAGAGTTCCACCGGACCTGCCATAGAAATCAACCCTTTCCGGATCTGTAACAGACAATCTTACATCCTCGACCATCTGCCCCATGCTCATTTCAACAGCCAGAATCTTTTTTGCTTTTGCCCCTGCGACCTGCAGAGCCTCAGCCGGAAAAGGCCAGGCTGTGATAAGCCTGAAAAGACCTGCTTTAATACCCTCGGCTCTAAGTTCGCTCACAGCGGCACGGCAGAGCCTGGAACTGGTTCCATAAGCTACAAGCAGGTATTCAGCATCTTCAGTCAGATATGATTCAGATCGGCACTCTTTTTCTTTGATCTTCTGATATTTTCCTTCGAGAGTAAGGTTTAACTCTTCCAGAGCACCCTCGGGAACAAGTCTTAGAGATGCAACCTTATTTGGCTTCCGGCCTTTTGCTCCTGTTAATGCCCATGGTTTCTCAAATATTTTACCTGTGGGTTCCGGTAGAGCCAGAGCCTCGGACATTTGACCAAGATAACCATCTCCTAGAAGCAGAACAGTCATCCTGTATTCATCAGCTAAATCGAATGCAAGAACAGTAAGATCCGCCATCTCCTGTACACTGGCCGGAGTAAGTACTATGTGTCTGTAATCTCCGTTGCCGCCACCCCTGGTAGCTTGAAAATAATCTCCCTGTGCCCCTGCTATGCTCCCAAGACCGGGACCGCCTCTCATAATATTTACTACCACACATGGTAATTCAGCACCGGCAAGATAGGAAAGACCTTCCTGCTTGAGGCTCATACCGGGTGAACTGGTAGAAGTCATTGCTCTCCCTCCGGCAGCTGCTGCACCAAAAACCATGTTTATAGCTGCAACTTCACTTTCAGCCTGGAGAAATGTGCCACCTACTTCCGGAAGCCTTCTTGACATATAAGCCGGAATTTCATTTTGTGGAGTTATTGGGTAGCCAAAATAATATCTGCAGCCGGCAATTATAGCAGCTTCTCCGAGGGCCTCATTTCCTTTCATAAGAATCTGATTACTCATATCTTTATCCTTGTTTATACTTAATAACTTTGATCGCCATATCCGGGCAGATAATTGCACATGCCCGGCATACAGTACACTTTTCTTCATCAATGCAGACTGAATAAGGTACACCCATCTTATTAAAAATCTTTGACATTGACATTATATTAACCGGACAGACCCCGTTACAGAGCTCACATCCGTTACATTTTTCCGTATCGATTATAGGTTTTCCCCGCATAAGGTATCTCCTTGAAACTTTGCTGTTCATTATATGATACACTGTTTTGCTATATAAAACAAATTCTTTCTTTAATTATTTTTGGCTAGTTTATTGACTCTGGTTATTATACAAAAAATTGTATTTTATTACTGGAAAAATTTGAAGAGGAGTGGTTACATTCGGGTATTATATCAAGAAAAACAGTAAGCAGTATTCTGCTCACTGTTTACTGAAAACTGATCACTGTTTTACTGAATTTCTTTCCATCTGTGGCATGCTACTTTACGGTCGGAACCAATATCCTCAAGTTCCGGTTCCTGATTTTTACATATATCAACTGCATATTGACATCTTGGATGAAATCGACAACCTTTGGGAGGATCAATAGGATTAGGAACATCTCCGGTCAGAATTATCTTTTCGACCTGCGATTCCGGATCAGGTACAGGGATAGCAGAGAGCAGCGCCTTTGTATACGGGTGAAAAGGTTTTTTAAATAACTCATCTGTCGGGCTTATTTCCATCATTTTGCCAAGATACATTACAGCAATACGGTTCGTAATATATTTAACAACCAGCAGGTGATGCGTAACAAAGAGATAAGTCAGATTCAGATTATTCTGTAAATCCTTTAAGAGATTAAGTATCTGGGCCTGAACCGAAACATCAAGTGCAGAAGTTGGCTCATCCATCAGGATAAACTCAGGATTAG
>CBDVAD010000446.1:0-3425 GCA_965371875.1 uncultured bacterium | reverse complement strand
AAAAAGAAATTTAAATATTTGTTTATATATTTAACAAGTTCCTGGGAGGACAAACCTTCAGATTTTCTTGTAAATCCCCTTATATCAGAAAATAAAACAGTAATTTCCTTATCAACACCACCCAGTTCAGGCGGATTGTCAAGAAGCTGATCAACAACCTGTGGTGTAACATAAGTTCCAAACATATTTTTAATTCTTCTTTTTTCTCTTTCTTCAGTCATAATTCTATAGATAATAATCGAAATCAGAGCAATAAAAATTGATATTGCTGGTGCTGTAAAGTTAATGATAATAGATTCCTGATCAAATATAATAGATGCAACTACAAACAAACCAATTATCGAAATTACAGAAATTACAAATGCCCAGACCGTAGAAAGACGGGATGAAATAAATGAAATAATCATAACCAATGACAGCAAAATAAGAATGTCAATATAAAAAGGAACCGTAGTAATAAAGTTAGTCATCAATATGGTATTCAACGCATTTGCATGTATTTCAACACCATACATTAAGCCAAAGGGAGTTGGTTTTTGATCGTCAGCTATCCCTCTTGCAAAGGCTCCAACCATAACAAGCTTATTGCCGAGAGCTCTTGTTTTTGGCCATCGTGATTGATTCTCACCTGGCGGGTTGGAAGCATAACCGGAATAGGATCGTATAGGAAAAGTTTGTCTTTCTCCTGCAGTTGCAAATGATGGAGGACCCATAAAATTAACAAGCATAGCCCCATTGCTGTCAATTGGTATCTTAATCTCATTAACTACTGTATACTCAGCTTCTTCAATGACATTACCTTCAGAATCGAATACAGCCTCTTTTGTTGTAAGTTGATAAGGCACCCATAGTCCGCTTTCAATATCAAAATACTCCGGATGTGGAATAAAAATATATTTATCAAGGGAAACCTCAATGTCCGAAAGTTCTTTGTTAAAGTATTCCAGAGCTAAAGCTAGAGTAATCGATGGGAGGAAATGGTCCTGATATAATCTTACAATATAATAGCTGTCATCAGGCGTTCCATCATTATCCCTGTCAACAGTCTTTAAAGGAGCATTTGCCTGCATATCATTTTTAAGTTTTTCTATAATTTTAGCTGTTAATGGATATTCAATATTATGTGTAAAATCCTTTTTATCAATCCAGACCAATCTTTGAAAGTTCTCTTTATCGATTGTAAAGTTCTCTGTAAGATCATTTAGATTAAATTCTCCAATTAACTGAGCCGATTTACCAACAAGAGGCTGCCTTCTATAGATTTCATCAATATCCTTAATATAATTAGCATGTCCATATCCTTTGGCAGCAGCAGCATATGGCTGAAGTGGTGCCTGAATACCTGTGAATGCTATCATGGATTCCCAGTCACCAAGGATATTAAGGATTTCACCATAATTTTCGTATAGTATTTGCTGACGTTTAAATAATTCGTCACCAGTATCAGCTGGAGGGGGAACTTCATCAAGGAGCGTTTCGAGGAAAACTCTCCCACTGGATTCTATGCTTTTAAGCAAAATTGCATCATCTATTGCATTTATATCTGGCTCTATAAAGAAAATATCGAGAAAAAGAGCTCTTTCTCTTTCGTTCTGATTACTTATCCTTGAAAGGGTATCTATCAGATATGAGTGTGTATATCTTGGGAAAGGCCATTTACCGAATTTTGTAAGAGTCCGAAAATCTATTCCTACAATGAGTATGTCTTCAGAAATATTTGGATTATGTTCAACGTAACTTACACCTTCCTGAATTGTTTCATTCAGGAATAGATTTTTATAGCGAAAATGGACATCAAGGACTTTCGTCTCCAAATTATCAATAACAGAAGTATATTGCATAAATCCAATCATCAAGAGCACAACGACAAGCCCTATAAAAAGTCCAAAATATTTAGTTTCAAGGAATTTAGATCTCTTCTTCTTTTTTGCCATATAGTTCTCCAGGAAAATTATAAATTACAAATGTGACTAATTCACTCTGCCTCTAAATCTGAGTCAGTCTTCATCTAATAGAAATTCAGCTGACTCGAGAGTAAATTTTAATCCTCAGTTACTGATATATTGAAGTCCATACTACTCCCGGAACCATTCTCAGTAAATTACTAAGTTAACGACCAGCCTCATTTACTTTCCAGATAGATTATACGGCTTCTTGCAAGATTTGTCCAATTACTATTCGGGAAATTGTCTAACAAATCATTATAGGCCTTTAAAGCAGCTGTTTTATCAGATTTTTGCTCAAATAAGCGACCAATAGAAAAATAGACATTTGAAATTTCAGGGGAAACTGAGGAATAATTATTTACTACAATATAATATTCTTCTATAGCTTCATCAATTTTACCGGATTCTTCGAAGGCTATCGCAGCATTAATAAGTGATATTGGAGCTAAATAACTACTGTTAAAAAGTTCTGCAAGAAGTTTAAAGTCATCTATTGATTTATCCCAGTCTTCGTTTTGAAAAAATATAGTAGCTCTGATAAACAGTGCTCTTTGAAGAACATAATTTTTCTTTCCACCATCTATAAGAATATTAAGTTTCTCTTCTATTTCTTTTGTTGCAGAACTCAGTTTTTCATCATCCGTAAGATTTTTTAAATTTTCAAAATCCTCCTGAATAGATTCAATTTGCTGAGTATCTTTTTCCAGATTTTTCATTTGCAGTGAATTATAAATAAGTAATCCAATTACTATAAGAACTATTCCAATAATTGAACCCAGTAAAATATAGCTGTATTTTTGAATTACGAGAGATAGTTTCCCTTTTAAAGTAATTTTTTCTGATTTATCGTGACTCTGTGACATTCTAACTCCTAGTTATCTTCTTAAATTGTGTTCTTTTATTAGTTTAGAAAGATATGTTCTCTGTATACCAAGTGCTTTTGATGTAACAGTTTGATTCCAGTTATATCTATCCAATATACTTTTAATAAAGTGCTTTTTAAATTGAGTAATCGCTTCCTTTAAAGATTTTTCTGCATAAGGATCCTTCGTTCCTGGATTAGTATGAAGCATTAAATCATCTATTCCAATATTATTATCTGCAGAAATTAAAACAGACCGTTCAATTACATTTTCTAATTCACGAACATTACCAGGCCATGAATATGAAAGTAATTCTTCCATTGCCTCTATTGTAAATTTTATTTTTTTCTTATTGGTAATTCTATTAACTTTATCCAAAAAGTACTCAGCTAACTCTGTTATATCTTCTGTACGTTCTCTTAAAGGAGGTATATAGAAAGGTAACACATTAAGACGATAATACAGATCTTTTCTGAAAGTTCCTTTATCTAAAGCGTTATCCATATCTATATTGGTAGCAGCAAGAATCCTAACATCCACATGAATTGAATTATTTGAACCTACTTTTTCAAAAACTTTGTGTTGTATTACTCTAATAAGTTTTGCCTGAAGGTTT
>CBDVAD010000445.1:0-3432 GCA_965371875.1 uncultured bacterium | reverse complement strand
GAAAGTCCAAAACCCGCATGATAAATTCTTTAAAGAACTGTTTTCCATTAGAGAAAACGCTCCGGATTTCATAAATGGAGCATTTCCTGTTGAAATTAGGGATAGAATTATCCTGGAATCACTTAAACTTGATACAAGAAATTATACCAGTGAGAAGCTGGATGAGTATTTTTCTGTAAATACACTAAAACCTATATTATGAGCAAAAACAAATTATGGACAACATACCAATTTTGGTATATTATATAAAGTATGGAATATGAAGTTCACATTTTAGAACCTGCGGTCAGTTTTTTGAAATCTCTTGACCTCAAGTTAAAAGCCAAGACTTATAGGACAATACGACTGCTTGAAGAATTTGGACCATTTTTGGCAGAACCACATTCAAAAAAGATTAAAGGATATAAATCCCTTTATGAACTTCGTGTTAAACAAGGTAGTAATATATGTCGTTTTTTCTATTTCCACCAAATGGGTAAGGTTTATATAGTTACTTCTGGCTATGTAAAAAAAGATAGAAAAACAAATAAATCTGAGCTTCATAGTGCTGAAAAGATAATGAACCAATTTATGGAGGAAAAGTATGAGTAATATAAATTCTACTAATTTAGAAGATCTTATTTCAGAGGAGTTAAAGGACCCCTCCTTTAAGAAAGAATTTGATTCACTCGAAGAAGAATTTGTTCTTGCAAAAGAAGTGATTCTTTTAAGAAAAACCAATAATTTGACACAGAAAGAGTTGGCAAAATTGGCAGGAACATCTCAACCAGCCATTGCAAGATTAGAATCAGGCAATTATAAAAATTTATCACTTAGCTTTATAAGGAAAGTCGCTGAAGCATTGGGAGCTATACCAGAAATTCATTTAAGGAAAGCATAATAAGCGGGTTTGGAGCCAGGGGATTGGTCGCGAGAATTACAGCGACCACTTTCCCCATCTATAAATATTATTTAATTCTAACCGTAACTATGCAGCCCGGAAAGCACAAAATTCACACCAAAAAATGTAAATATGGTAAACAAAAATCCGACTATAGCTAAAATCGCTGAAATTTTTCCTCTTAAGCTCTTAACCAGTCTTGAGTGGAGATATGCAGTATAAACCAGCCAGGTAATCAGCGCCCATGTTTCTTTTGGGTCCCAGCTCCAGTAGGAACCCCATGCAGACTCTGCCCAGATAGCTCCGAAGATAAGAGCTCCTGCTGTATAGATAGGATATCCAATGGCAATAGCTGTATATGTTAATCTGCCAGCATTAAGCTTTTTCTCTTCATCTTTAACCACAAGATAGTAAATTGCAGTAATAAAACTCAAGGCAAAAAATGATTCCCCAATAAAAGAAAAAGTTACATGTAGAACCAGCCACATTGACTGCAGCGCAGGAATGGGCGGTTGTATTTCTCTTGGAGCAATAGGGGACGAAGCTATTGCCAGTAAAATTAAGGCAATAATTGTGCTTCCAAACACAATAAACTGAAGAACCTTCCACTTTTTTTGAATACGATAAAGAAAAAGCAATAGTGCAATTACACCCGAAAAGAAAACAAGAGACTCAAAGGTGTTGGTAACAGCTACAAAATTTATCTGAATGCTCCTTTGAACATTTGTAGCCAGTAGTAATAAAGATCCTGCAAGTAAAAAATAATGTGATAAAGGATCCGGTTTATCTGTTTTCTTTAAAAGAAAGAATATCTGGATTACGGCAGCTGCACCGAGCAGAAAAAATGCTATAGTAGGCATCATAGTTTATCATCTCCTAGTTTTTGATAGTATGTTAGAAAAAGGCCGATTGTCAGTAAAATCAGGCCGATAAGAACTGTATAGTATCCCGGATCGCTGACAATCTGAAGTCCGGTACTCAATTGGGAGTCTATACCTGAAATTGTGTATATATCAATTTTATCTGAAACAGAGAGTGTTACACGTCCCTCTGCTTCGTGACCTACCCATTTTTCAAATATTGCAACAAAATCACCGGAACCGGAAGGATCGGCAATGACATCACTGAAAATCAGGCCATCTTCTCCCACGGGTATCATCTGACCGGGTTTCAGTCTATAAATGCTTCCTTCAGGATCTGAAATAAACAGTTCATTATTAACTGTGTAGGATATTTGATAGATCTTTTTATTTCCGGCTTTTAATGGTCTGTTTACTTCAATAGCGAAGGAGTCGTGGATAATTTTTCCTGATTTTTCCAGCTCTACAGTGGAAATCCAGTCTTTGGGTCTGCCGTCTTCATATTTAAAAAAGTCAAAAGAATCCAGTGTTAAAGTATATCCGCCTGTAAGACTTATTTTATCACCCTCTTCCATTCTTACGAACGCTTCCGTTCTTCCTATGAAAGTAATCATACCACCGATTATAAGGATAAGAAGCCCTATATGTAAAATATCGGGCCCAAACCGTTTTTTGGCTTTCCTTTTTATCCTTCCTTTAAGTCTGTTAAAAGTACAAACAGAAAGATTTACAAAAAATAGAACTGAGGGGACAATAAAAATATAAGACTTAAAAAAACTGTCAAACCCACTGGTTAAAATTAACCAGGAGGTGAATCTACTGTATGTCTCCAGGTAGAATGATATCTCTTCTTTTTGGGGAATAAAAGTGGATATAATTGAAGTAAAGGTTATAATTAGAATTAAAACTATAGCCAGTTTGACAGAGCGGAAAAATTTGAACAATGCTCCGGCCCAGCTCTGTGAGGAAATCTCATTCATGATGTTATACTCCTTTGATGCCTTGATTGTTGATTCATTTAACAGTACCTAAAAAATCAGTAATTAATTCACCTGTAGGCATTTTAAAACCTGGATCTATGGAAGCAAGTGTCTCCCATGTTTCAATGGCCTCATTTTTTTGATCAAGATCATAAAATTGAACAATTCCCTTATTAAACAATGACATGGTATGATGAGGATCGATTCTACGTACTTCATCAAATGCAGAAATTGCATTTTCAGGTTTCCCAGATCTCCTGTACATTACTCCAAGATCGGAAAGAACATCAGGATTGTCAGGTTTCAACTCCAGTGCTTTCAGATAAGCTGCTATTGCATCATCGTACCTGTCTGAGTCAAAATAATTATTCCCGAGATTTATCCAGGATGCCGTATCCCCTGGATTTGCATCCAGTTTTTCTTTTATGTAATCAATCTGTGACTTTGCTTCAGAACCATTGGTATTCTGTGTTTCTACAATGCCTGTTCCATTCGAATTCTGCCCACGGGTAAAACTACCTATGCTTCCAATTAGTCCATTAACAGCATATCCTGCAATAAAGAACACAAGACCAACTATAATTATTGTTTCTTTTGTTATCTCTTTTTTTTTGTGGTAATTGATTAATTGAGGTACTGTCACTGGATTGTATATGTTTTTTGGCAGAATTACCACCATGACCGGGCTATGGTTTTTGCTGTAGTTTAATCT
>CBDVAD010000444.1:0-3450 GCA_965371875.1 uncultured bacterium | reverse complement strand
TCATTTCTTGATTAGCTTTTACTGTAAACTTAATATCAGCAGGGCCTATTCTAAGATTCTCTTCCCATGCATGCCATGAACCGCTGATTGTAAGAGGAACAATAGTTGCCCCTGCTCTTGTTGCAAGTTTAATTGCTCCATTTTTAAAAGTACCCATGGTATCACTTTTACTTCTGGTTCCTTCAGGAAAAATGATCATAGAGTTACCCTTTTTAATAAACTCGATACCTTTCTCTATGGATTTCAGGGCCTTTTTTACATTTCCCCGTTCAATATATACACTTCGCAGAGCAATTATCCAAAGATTAAGAAAGGGATAGTAGAGGAGTTCTTTTTTTGCTATATAGCCGACAGTTACAGGAAGGACAGAAATAACAATTAAGATATCTATAGCACTCTGATGATTGCCTATAAAACAAAGTCCTTTTTTATCAGGTATTTTTTCCAGACCTTCTACTTTAATAGTGGAACCTGTTGTTTTAAGAACCATTTTAGCCCAGTTCGATGAACCAAAATGAATAAAACCTTCAAGCAGTCTTCCGAGACCAAGTTTTACAAGAATAATGTAGATGAGTGCTATTGGAGATCCCAGAACAATTGGAACCCACATAGCTGTATAGAATAGAATAGTACGTGTCATAGACCGATTATACAGTGAACAGTTGGCAGTGAACAGTTGTCTCGATACATTTTTGCAAGCAAAAACACTCGACAACCGGTTGGTATCGTACCCTGAGTGATTGCGAATTTTTAGGCAATAATTCCTCCTATATTAATACATTGCAATTGTATCGAAGGGTATCGAGGGAATTTTTTTTAAATTTATATACATGCTTCACATTTTGTTCATAAACAGGGTGTAGATTTCAAATAAGAATTATTAATAGGAGATCTGAAATGATTAAAAAAGCATTATTTATTTTGATTGGTATACTTATGGCAACAGCTATCTTCGCTTCCGACTCCGAACTTACAGGCAAAGATATTGCCGCTGAAGGAACGGTAAATAATCTGGAAGGAACTTTTGAGATAGAAGACAGTGAATGGTATTTGAGAACAGAAAATCAGCTTTATATTGTTCATAAGGGTCCGGATTGGTATACTGAAGAAATTGGGTTCCTTCCACCGGAAGGGCAGCAGGTTGTAGTTGAAGGATTTGTTCTGGGAAATACAATCTCTCCATGCACAATTACAAGTGATAACACCCTGTACGCTTTTAGAAGCAGCGAAGGAGATCCTCTATGGAGAGGTCGTGGAAATCGATCAAATGAGAGATATCCTGAAGATAGTCATGAAGAAGAAAAGGGGTAGATAATGAATCGTTGGAAGGGAATACTAATTGCAGCTTTTTTATTTTCCACAGCAAGTGTCTTTGCATGCGAGTTCACATTCACCCTTATCAATGGGGAGGGTTCTTCACAGAACCTTCGCCCTGGTTCTGATATATATCTTAACAATGGAGAAACCTACACCCTGGAGATCAACCTTACAGAGGATCACAGAAATTGCAGGCTGGAACCAGAGGACACAGACTTTCTTCTGGAAGAGGAAAAGTGGAAAACTACTAAGGATTATCTTCCACTTCAGCTTCTCAATAAAATTTCATGGTCTACTCAGGATTCCAGACATCACATGGTTGAAATCAACTTCCAGGCAGCAACAACCGGGACAAGTGAGCTGGAAGTTTTAAGGGACTGTGACAAAAAAGAAGGATACGATGAGTTTATCCGCTTTGTTGTTAATTAAGATAAAGATTCAGGGAAATAAAAGTGACTAATATTGCAAAAAAGCATAATTGGGTAAGAAAAGTAGTTCAAATAGGATTTTTTGGTTTTGTGCTTTTACTAACAGCAGCACATGTAATGGAAGAATGGGGGATCGCTCTTCCATTCTCCGCTGCCAGCCTGCATGCTCTCTGCCCATTTGGGGCTGTGGAAACAGTAGGCCGTTTAATAACACAGGGGAAATTTATTCCTAAAACACATGAATCCAACATATGGATATTTTTCGCAACAGCAGGAACTACAGTGTTATTCGGTGCACTATTCTGCGGCTGGCTATGCCCCTTAGTCTCAGTTCATGATTGGGTAGGGAAACTTGGGAAAAAGATATTTAAAAAGCGTTACAATAATTTTGCCCCTATAAACCGGACAGGTTGTTGGGGTACTTACGTTATGTAGTGCTAATATTAATTATTGTAGATACAACCCGCATGCTGAGTCTTACTTTTGCAAAAGTAGACCCCTACTATGCCCTGTTCCACTTCTGGACTGGTGAAGCCCTAATCAGTGCAATAGTTGTACTGCTGCTTGTACTGGCCGCATCCTTTTTCGTGGAGCGTCCATGGTGCCGGTGGTTATGTCCTTTTGGTGCGGTACTGGGCTTATTACAGCTTATCGCTCCATGGAAGATAAGACGAAATACAAATCTCTGTACTTCCTGCGGACTATGCACCAGTGCCTGTCCGATAAATATAGATGTGGCCAAAAAGACAGCAGTATTCGATACCCGCTGCAACCGATGTGGTGAATGTCTGGCTGCCTGCCCTGTAGAAGATGCTCTGGATCATTCACTTTCAGGTACAAGTAAATCCCGAACACATAAATTATCACTCAATAACAGGTTTCTCACCGCAGGAATTGTGCTTGTTCTTTTTGCTTCTCCTATTTTATTTGCCAAACAGGCAGGTTTGTTTATTACATCAAACAAAAAGGAGATAGTCCAGGGAGAGTTGATAGTTGATGATATAAAGGCTTCAATGAGTTTAGATGAACTTGCCAGAGGATTTGGCTCTACTCTGGAGGCTATGTTAAGCTATCTGGACTTGCCTTCCGATATGTCCGGGGATACTAAACTTAAAGATATTGAAGACGTAATTGAAACAGCTACAACCGGGGTTATCAGAAGAAAGATGTCTGAATATACTCCCTGAAGGGAGCTTGATTCTCTTATCTATTTAGAATAATGTTCTGCTACACACAAGAAGATAAAATGGGTGGCACGCAGTGTCGGGGATCCATTATTAGTAGTAGGAGAAATTTATGAGGTTAAGCAGCGCATTTCTAAAAACAATGAAGGAAGTACCTAAGGAAGCTCAGGTTGTAAGCCACCAGCTTATGTTTAGAGCGGGTATGATTCAGAAGCTTGCCAGTGGAATATACAACTATCTGCCCATGGCCCTTAAAAGTCTGCGTAAGATAGAAGCAATAATAAGGGAAGAGCTGGAGAAAAAGGGTTGCCAGGAAGTTTTAATGCCTATAGTGCAGCCTGCGGAACTATGGAAAGAAAGCGGCCGTTGGGAATACTATGGTGCAGAACTGCTTCGTTTTAAAGACAGGAAAGAGAGCGACTTCTGTCTTGGCCCAACACATGAAGAAGTTATTACAGATATGGTTCGTAAAAACCTTAAAAGCTACAAACAGCTCCCATGGAACCTGTATCAGATTCAAA
>CBDVAD010000443.1:0-3460 GCA_965371875.1 uncultured bacterium | reverse complement strand
AAAAGGAGAAGAATATAGAGAAAAAGGGAAAATACCTTTTCCATGGCACTGAAGAGAAAGAGGGAATCCGGCTCAAGGCCCCAGGATAACATATAGCAGAAGGAAAGAGTAAAGGTAAGAATTATAAAAAACAGAGGGAGAATTTTTTCTCTCCTCCCCAGAAGAGATTCATGGAAGAGGCTAATTACTGTACCACTCGCACAGAAACCCAGAAGAGCAATACTTATTACAAGATAAGAGAAATGACTGAACTTCAGATATGAGAGAGATCTCATCAATGAAAGTTCAAAAACAATAATCGAGAATGATATCAGAAACAGAGAAATGGAACTGACTGTAAGCCTCTTCATTCCCCACCTGCTATTATGTTTATTTTTCCATGGCAGCACCGGTAAACGGGACAAACCTGACAGGAATTACAGGAATGGATGACACTGCACCTTCAGCATCCTTGATGATCAGCATTAAATACTGAACCTGAAATATACTGCCAACAGGAATAATGATTCTGCCTCCTGGATTCAGTTGTTCGATAAGGGGAGGAGGCACATGACCGGCAGCGGCTGTAACAATTATCCCGTCAAAGGACTCACCTTCCCAACCGTAATATCCATCTCCATTCTTCCACTTAATTTTATCATACCCATACTCTTTGAAACGTGCACCGGCAGACAGTGCAAGCTCTTTTATTATCTCTATTGTGAATACCTGATCAGTTATATGAGAGAGCACAGCTGCCTGATATCCGCTGCCTGTACCGATTTCAAGGATTTTCTCACCTGGTTCCACATCCAGGAGTTCGGTCATCAGAGCAACTATATAGGGTTGTGAAATTGTCTGTCCGAAACCGATGGGAAGAGGTCTGTCTGCATAAGCAAGGGAACGGTATTCTTCGGGCACGAACAGATCTCTTCTTACTTCCCTCATTGCAGAGAGGACATCAGTGTTCGAGATTCCCCTGTCTTCAATCTGGTTTTTCACCATTTTGATGCGCTGCCCGATTGTAGAGTCAGCCCCACCCTGACAGAAGACAAAAGAGGAAACAATAAGAATAAAGATAATAACCGGAAAAATTCTTCTTACCATAGTTTTCAGCTTCTTCTAAAAGATAATACCCTGGAACTGACTATGCAAAGTAAAAACAGATTTTAAAATAAAAAAAACTTGCTAAAAAACAACAAACAATAGATAATTAATATAATCATGGCAAATAAATATGAGTATATAGTAAACACATCAAAAGACTTTATTACTCTCATAAACAATAAATATGTATATGAACTGGTTAACCTTTCATATGAAAAGATGATAGGTAAACCTCAGGAAGAGATTCTTAATAATACAGTCGCTGAAGTCTGGGGTGATGAAATTTTCCAGACAAAGCTGAAACGCTACATAGACAGATGCTTCAGTGGAGAAGAAGTACATTATATTGATAAATTTAAGTTTGGTCTCGATATAAAATATGTACATGTGTCTTATTATCCATACAGAAATGATGATTCGGAAATAACCCACGTACTTGTATTTACCCATGATATTACACAATTAGGAAAAATTGAATCCAAACTTATAAACTATGAGTATAGAGATCCTCTTACAGGTCTGTTTAATAGAAAATCAATGGATATTATTCTGGAAATGGAACTGGAAAAGGCTAAAAGATCTACAGCTGAAAATTTAAGGGCTGTACTTTTTATAGATATTTACAACCTGAAAGATGTTAATCAGAAATTCAGTTTTGAAATTGGCAAAATGCTTCTTGAAAACACTGGTCTAAGAATAAGGGAAACCCTAAGAGACAGTGATTTTATATTCTGCTTTATGGGAACCGAACTGGCAGTTATCCTGACTCACCTTTCAAAGAAAACAGATGCAGCAAAAGTTGCAGAGAAACTTGTATATGTAATTGAGGATCCATATCATTATAAAAAGCATAGTATAAAACTAAAAACCAGAATAGGTATCTCAATTTTCCCTTTAGATGGTAACGATAAGTCTATACTTATAAACAAGTCAGTTTCTGCCGCAATGGAAGCCGGGTTAAAAAATTACAGCTATATGCTCTTCGATGAGGAGCTTTACAAAGAGTCCGTCCGTAAACTGGATATGGAATCTGAGCTGACTGCAGCATTTCAAAATAACGAATTCATTCTCTATTATCAGCCGATAGTTAATAATGAGGGAAAAGTCAAAGGAGCTGAGGCACTAATAAGATGGAATCATCCAAAAACAGGCATGATATCACCCCTGGACTTCATACCTCTGGCAGAAGACACTGGTTTAATTGAGGAAATAGGAAAGTGGGTTATTTTCACTGCTACCAGACAGCTGAGAGAGTGGACAAAAAACTATGATATCTATGTTTCCCTAAATCTATGTGCCAGAGAATTTTCAAATAAAGAACTAAGCTCTATTATTAAACATGCTTTGGAAAGTGCAAACAAACTGGACCCCAGGTTTCTTAAACTTGAGATTACAGAATCGGAAGGAATTAGAAACCCTGAAGAATTTATAAAACAGATTTCAGAACTTCAATCTATGGGTATTGAGATTTTTATAGATGATTTCGGTACAGGTCGATCTTCATTGGAGTATTTAAAAACTATTCCTGCAGATGTCCTGAAAATTGACCGTATCTTTATCATAAATATAGATACTGACGAGGAGGACCTTAATTTCCTTAAATCGATAGTTCAGATGATAAAATCGAGAAATAAAAAAATAGTTGTGGAGGGAGTGAGCACAAAAAAACAGGCAGAAATTCTCATTTCCCTGGGATGTGATTGTTTCCAGGGCTACTATTTCTCCAGGCCTCTTCCCCCGGACATGTTCAGGAAGATACTTGATTCAGGAAGTTCCCTTCCTCTCCTGTAAACTGGCAGGTAATAATATCAAACTGTATACGGAGATTTATGTTATGGATAAAACAGGATTATCAATTGGCGACTGTCTTTTTGAAGCAATGGAAAATTTTGCCTTAAAAATACAGACAATAGCTAACCGGGACCCGGATGATACTGGCGAACTTGCGTGCCTTTATTCGGGAATAAGCGGAATAGATGAATGTGTCAAAACGTTGACATCACACGATTATCTTTCTGAATCAGATATGAAACGGCTGGATATAGAAATCAAGCGACTCTATACCCTCTGTACACCCATGTAAGGGAGACCCGGACAGAAGGACCCCCTATCAGGTTAACTGTATTTACGGTTGATAATCCATACTGACATGAGAATCACGCAGTCAAGGGATAGATTATGTAACCATTTTATTAAATCAGGCTCCAGTAGATTATTAGCTACATAGAAATAAGCAATTTTTAAGGCCCAAAAGATAAAAATCACAAGGGTTGCAATCATTAATGTACTGTTTTTTAATGGTATAAAAAGCCCTCCCAATATTATTATCCCCGAGATAAGAGCACCAATTGAAATACTGATATTTATAATATTA
>CBDVAD010000442.1:0-3467 GCA_965371875.1 uncultured bacterium | reverse complement strand
TGCGCAATGTTTGTTACAGAGGGATTATTAATATAGCTAGACTGTAATAAACGGATTATGTTCTCTTTCCCGTTCAATTGTACTAAAGGGGCCATGACCGGGAAATACTCGTGTGTCATCCGGCAGCTGTATTAGTTTTTCGCGGATACTTTTAATAAGTGTTTCCATATCCCCTCCAGGCAGATCAGTTCTTCCAATCCCTTCAAAAAAGAGAGTATCACCGGAGAAAAGAAAGTTTTGAGATTCACTGTACAGGCTTATACCACCAGGACTGTGTCCCGGAGTATGTATTACAGTCAGATCAGAATCAAAAAGTGTATCGCCTTCCTTAAGAATAATATCCGGTTCAGGAATTGTGTTCATCCCGATATTCATGGTTAAAAGCAGCTCTTCAGAAATTCCGGCAATACTTTCAGTATGAATTTTTCCAGCTTCCGGACCAAAAAAATGGAGATCAAATTCATGAACTGCGAGTGGAACCAGTATATCTTGTCTGGCATAATAGTTCTGTATATCCTTAATTGCGGATATATGGTCAATATGACCATGAGTACACACGATTCCCCTGGGGATCATGTTTTTTTGAGACATATGAGATATAATTTTTTCTGTATCCCCACCTGGATCAATAATTATACATTCTTTCTTCCACTGGGAAAAAAGATACGAATTTGTGGAGAATACTCCTACAACAATACGGTCTACCATGTTAATCTTAAGTTTAGGGTATTTATAGTGATATTACAAGCCATAATTTATCAGCATCTGTTTATAATTATTCTGATTACTCTTCTTTTTTACGGGTTGGTTCCGCTTATTGGTGCTTTCTCTGTTCGGAATAAGTGGAGACAGTTCAGAAATCAACTGATGAAGGCCTCTCTTCGTTCATCTTTAACTTATGGAGCCGTCCATGACAGCACCTCATCCGGTGTCTATCGTCTTTTTGGTACTCTTCAGGCAGTGCAGGATGAAAATATATTATGGTTGTCAGATAGTACCGTCTCTGTCAGTATCGATTTAACAGGGGTCCCTGTATACATTCTTCCTTCTGTTCCCAAAGGGGAATCTATGATTAGAACTGGTAAATACCCTGATGAGAGTCCCAGAAGAACATATTGGAACAGAATCTTTTCACTTCCTGAGGGAACCAGTATTTTTGTTTCCGGAGAGCTTGTTTATAAAGATGGACGGTCCATGTTCAGCAATACAAAGGATAATCCTCTCATGGTAATAATATATGATTGTGATGATTCTTATTTCTATAGTCATGCAATACTATCCGGCAGACAGCGCAATGAATACTGGAATACTTTAACTTCAGGATCTTTAACTATTGGTTCTTTTTCATTATTTATTTATTTTTATCTGCTGATTCAAATGCCGTATATGCAGTTTTCTGCAGTAACAGCATTAACATTTAGTCTTGTACCAGTCATGCCGTTCCTTCCACCGGGCCTTTTATTTTATTATATCTACAGGCATTTATGGAAGAATGCCAGAATACTTAGAGCTGAACGGGATCTTATCCGGCTGCCGGTTAATTTTTTCTCAAATCAGGGAGGATTGTCCCGTAACAGTTCAGTTCTTCTTCCTGATGGTGCTATGTATCAGTGTTCTGTAATTAATAATCTGGAAGAGGCGTGGACAATGTTTGCTGATGCTTCATTAAGAGACTCTTCTCTTCTGATGACCTATACAGACAGGGATGAGTACTTTGTTTTTGGTATAGAACAGGGGGCGGCATCTGATCCCATGGCCGAAGTCCTGGTTATGCCGGGTAACCCGGATGTTCTTTTATCGGAATCTACTAAAAAAGCTCAAAAATATGAAATTATTTCAGCATTTTCTTTTAGTTTAGGGTTTATTATGAATCTTTTTATATTCCTTACTGCTATAACTTTATTTATCAGGTGGTAAATAAAGAAGGAGTCTCCTTTCTTTTCTATGTTTTCTTTTTAGCGAAATCAACTGAAATCTTTCTTCCCCGGTAGTCCATCCCATTCATTTTATCTACAGCGATAATGCATAATTTCTCATCTAAATCAATAAAGGAATAGTTATCAAGTACTTTAATAGGTCCTATTTCAGTGGATTTTATGTCCAGTGATTTCTGGAAGAATTTCATGAGATCTCTTGGATGTACCCTTCTTCTTCTGCCTATACTGACAAAAAGTGTTTTCATATTTCCTGAAGGAACTCTTCTTGTGTTTTTTGAGACCGATCCCTCTGAATCCAATAATAGTTTGGCTGCAAAGTATGATCTCAAAAATATCGGAACATTTTTTTTAAAAATCTTTCTGTATTCAGCAAGGTTATCCGGATTTGCTTTTATTTCTTCGATAAGCGACCCGATTCTTGTTTCTAGTTTTTCTGTATCCACTGATGATTCTCCTTTTGAGATAGTATCTAATTTCTCCCTGTCTGTATACAGGAGGATTTGAGGATGATTAAGTAATTTTTTTATTTCATACAGATTATCAATATTGTTTACAAATATTTGGATTTGTGTTTTTCGTTTCAGTTTTGATGCAATAAAAAATAGATCCTGTTCGAATCCTGTTCCCAGGGGCTTATTCTGAATATCAATTATAAGGCTGTCAATATTTGTAAAGTTAATATTGTTTCTCCGGATATGATCAATTATCCGACTGGTGGTGCCGACAATTATACAGGGTTTCTTTAGGAAAAGATGAAGATCGTTTCCAGCATTTCCATTCTGACCCAGAGGAGCAAGAGAAATTTTAAATTTATTGGCATTATCGAGAAGTCTATAGTTATTTTCTATTTGTTTGATTGAGTCATGCGAATCGGTCAGTATTATAACAAATGGAGAACTTTTTGGGGGAAACTGTTTTAGAAGTAAAGGGAGAAGAAATGTTATTATTCTACCTTTAGCTTGTTCTGTTTCCGCAATTATATCCTTGCCTGAAAAAATTGCAGGGAAGACCTGTTGTTGGAAAGGGGTTTGGTTTGGGAAACCACACAGTTTTAATGCATTATTAATGTTTTTTCTTTTGTCCTGGTGCCTGAAATTGTGTAACAAACTGATATCCCGTCTGAATTTTTCTGAAATCAGGATATAATTAGAGTTGATCTTTGTCAAGAAATTGACAGAAAGGAGTTGGAAGTGAAGAAGATTATCATTATTTTATGTTTATTTATAATTTCTGTATCTTTATCTGCAGAAGTATTTCGTTATAAGTATATCCAGGGAGAGAAATATAAAATTGTTTCTGTAGCAGATGAAGATGTCTATATAGATGGAATACTTAGTCATCAGGTCAGAATATTAAACAAAATATCTGTAGAAGTGGTAAAGACCTTTGATGATGGTAAAAGTGGAGAAATAGAGGCATACTATTCCACTTCCCAGGAACTTAATAGAAATGTACAGGTATATGAACTAGCACAGACATACTATTCCAACTTAATTAGGGATGATTCAGGTGCAATTGATATTGATCATG
>CBDVAD010000441.1:0-3467 GCA_965371875.1 uncultured bacterium | reverse complement strand
TACAACAGGAAATCAGGAACTATTAAAGAAAAATAATATGGAGCATATTATTCGAGCAATCCTCATGAATGCTCCTATTTCAAGAATAAAACTGGCTTCACTCACAGGTTTGAATAAGATGACCATATCAAACATTGTCGATCAATTCCTAAAAAAAAACATAGTATGTGAGATAGGAACTGTAAATACATCACGCGGACGCCCTCCTACATTGATTGAAGTTAATAGAAACTTAGGATATTATGTTGGTATTGATGTCGATTTTAATCAATTTCAAATTCTATTAACAGATTTATCAGGACAAAAAATAAAATATGAACAATATCCACTGAAAAGAAAGGATCCTGCATATTTTGTATCTGAAATCACCGATATTCTGTTACAATACCAAAACACATTTTCCAATACTATGTTTGGAATTCTGGGGATTGGTATTGCAATACCTGGTTATTACAATGATAAAGCAAATATTGTTGAATATACCACTAGTCTCAGGGAATGGAACGGGTTCCATTTATATGAAGAATTAAAATCAGAAAATCCGGATTCAGAAATTGTTATTACTTCAAGTTCCCATGCAGGCGTTGCAGGTGAGATTTACCATAGTCACTTAAAAGAAACTGATGATCTTGTTTATGTTGCCGGATCATGGGGTCTGTCAGTTGGTATTTGTAATGATGGTATGATATTGGCAGGTTCATCAGGCACAGCCGGGCGTTTGGGACACTCGACAATATTTGCTGACGGCAGACAATGTTCTTGCGGCAATAATGGTTGCTGGGAGATGTATGCCTCAGTGAAAGCTTTATATAATACATTGGATATCCAACAGGCACAATTCCCTTTTCATAAAATTATTCAGCTTATCGAAAATGGAGAACCGGCTTATATTCAGGCTGTTCGTGAATTAGGCTACTATCAGGGAATTGGTTTGGCAAATGTTGTAAATGCATATAATCCAAAATTTATCTGTATTGGCGGACCGCTTGCATTACTGAAAAATAAATTGATCGACTCAATCTGGATATCTTTGAAAGAGCGACTTCCTGATCATTTTCTGCGAGGATTTGAAATATACGCATCCAAACTTGGAGATTCTGGCATTGCCTATGGCGCTGTATCCCTAGTAATTAACAAGGTTTCCCAAAAACTTGTGAAGTTGGCCTTACAATAACTATCCTCATTACAATCGTATGTCTATTCCATATCATCGGCACATAAGCTGTCACTGATTGTTCCAGCCTATTTGAGTGTCAGGACACCAGGCATAGCCTAAGTGTTTATAACAGTTTTAAGATATTCCTCAGTAAGTGGTATCCTGTCCAGCTTTACATTCCCTAAAGCATGACTGACCGCATTTACAACAGCTCCCGCGACTCCGTCAGTCGCACATTCACCTATACTCTTTGCACCAAAAGGCCCTGCTTCTTCAGGACTTTCTACTGTCGTAATATTGATTTCAGGCATATCTGAAGCCTTAAACATCCTGTATTTTTTGAAAGTGGGATTCGTAACTCTTCCTGTTGAACTGTCAATTAACATCTCTTCAGAAAGAGCATATCCCAGACCCATATGTACACCACCATTAACCTGTCCCTCAAAGAGTACGGGATTTATTATCCTCCCGGAGTTATGGATAGGAGAGACTTCTATCACTCTTACTTTTCCAGTTTCCGTATCAACCTCAAGCTCTGTAAAGACAGCCACATAACTGTCTATTGAATTAATAGATTCAAAGGTCTCTGTTGCAGTTAAATCTCTCTGAGGTCCAAACTTTCCCGCCTGAGCAGAGGCAACTATATCGGTATAGGAACACCTCTTTTTCGGATCGGAGATGGAAACTACCGATCTCTCCTCTAACTTTACTTCAGATGGTTTCTTTTTAAGAATTACCGCCCCTTCTGCCAACAGCTGTTTTCCAAGGTTCCTGGCAGCCAGTATTGCAGCATTACCACCCACATATGTGGTCCTGGAAGCCTGGGCTCCCAGATCCAAAGGTGTGACATCTGTATCTGCTTCAATTACTTCTATATATTCAGGGGGAAGATCCAGAACTTCACCTGCTATCTGAGCCAGAATAGTTCTGGATCCGGTGCCAAGATCGTGGGTTCCAGTCAAAAGAACTGCCGTTCCATCGTTGTTCATCTTTATTGTTATGGTAGTCAGATCCTGATAGACAGGATACCATCCGTTGCCATGTACAGCTATGTCCATACCAACACCTCTGCGGTATCTGCCTGTCTGCAGTTCCTCCGCCTTTTTCCTTCTGTTTTTCCAGTCAAACAGCTTTGCTCCGGTTTCTATACATTCCGCCACCCTGGCATTATGCATATTGTTGCCCATGCAGTTTGCTTCGTGGGGTTTTACCACATTTTTCAATCTCAATTCCACAGGATCGATTCCCATTTTTACAGCAATCTGATCTGTGTGTGTCTCCCGGGCGGCCATAATCTGCGGGCATCCGTAACCCCTCATTGCCCCTGCATTAGGGGCATTAGTATAAAAAGAAGCCCCACGATAGAACATTTTCTCTCCATTATAGAGAATAAACATCTTACCTGACTGTGCTCCGACAGTGTTGGGTCCTGCCCCGGCATATGCACCGGTATTCAGATATGATTTAACATGCTGGCCCAGGATCTTCCCGTCTTTGCTCATTCCTGTCGAAACTGTAATTATTGCTTCATGACGGCTCCGGGATGATACAAATGTTTCTTTTCTGTCCAGAAGTATTTTAACCGGTCTATGAGTTTTCATTGATAAAAAACCTGCAACTACTTCGTGCATGACTTCCAGTTTCCCGCCGAAGGCACCGCCACTGACAGTCTTTATTACCCTGACCTTGTTCTGGGGCAGTTCCAAAGCAGTAGCAATAACATCCCTGAAACAGAAAACATTCTGACAGGAAGACCAGACTGTTAATTTGCCCTCTCTTGTATAATTGGCTATATGACACACCGGTTCCATGTAACCGTGATGGACCCTGGGGGTTCTGAAAGTATCTTCAAATGTAAACTCTGCTTTCTTTATCTCCTCCAGAACTGCCTCTTCAGAGTCATTTCCATATGCTATCCAGTCGGCACATAAATTTGATCCATCCTTTCCATTGGGATTAGCCTGGGGAGCGTCCTTCTTAATTGCACTTTCAAAATCAACCGCATGGGGTAGTTCTTCATACTCAACTTCAATTAATTTAACAGCGGCTGCTGCGATTGCAGGAGTGTCGGCGGCAACTGCAGCTACCCTGTCCCCTACATACTTTACAGTCTCATCAAATATATATTCTGTTCTGGGCATATCCATAGGACTTGCATCCATGTAGAATCGGGCAGCTCCGTTATAGGCAACATGAGGAGTATTAAAATGATGGACAACTGCATGGAGTCCCTGCGGGACTCCGCTTTTGTCACATTGATACTTTTGATCCTTGCATGGGGATGAGGGGAAAAAAGAATCTTACCGTGGAG
>CBDVAD010000440.1:0-3474 GCA_965371875.1 uncultured bacterium | reverse complement strand
ATTATCGTATACGGTTCACCGTATTTTGACAAAATGTAAAACCGTAGGGGCGACCGGCCGGTCGCCCCTACGGTTTTTATACAACGCCCTGATCTATCATGGCATCTGCAACTTTTTTGAATCCAGCAATATTTGCACCATCAACATAATTACCCTGTACGTTGGCCTCTTCGGCAGCATTTACACAGGCCTGATGTATGTTAATCATGATTCTATGGAGTTTTTCATCAACCTCTTCTCTGGTCCAGGCAATTCTCATACTGTTCTGAGACATTTCAAGACCGGAAGTAGCAACACCACCTGCATTTGCAGCTTTTCCAGGTCCAAATAACACCTTGTTCTCAATTAAGTATTCAACTGCATCCGGTTCAGTAGGCATATTAGCACCTTCCGAAATACAGCTAACACCATTTGCTACCATAGTTTTGGCTTCCTGCAGAGATATTTCATTCTGGGTTGCGCATGGAAGTGCTACATCTGCTTTTACAAGTTCCCATGGCCTTTTACCTTCAAAGTATTCACAACCGTATTCATCTGCATATTCCTTAATACGTCCCCGTCGGTTATTTTTAAGATCGAGCATATATTCAAGCTTTTCCTGATTTATTCCGTCTTTATCAATAATTGAACCACTGGAATCTGAAAGAGAAATAACTTTTCCACCAAGAGAATTTATTTTTTCCAAAGCATACTGGGCAACATTCCCGGAACCTGACAGGAGTACTGTTTTGCCCTCAAAGGATTCTCCCCTTGTCTTAAGCATCTCTTCAGCAAAATAAACAGCGCCATAACCTGTAGCCTCAGGTCTTATCAATGAACCTCCCCAGTTCAGTCCTTTGCCTGTTAGAACGCCCTCGAATGTATTTTTGAGCTTCTTGTATTGTCCAAACATGTATCCAATTTCTCTTCCCCCTACACCGATATCTCCTGCAGGAACATCTGTATTGGCTCCAATATGCCGGAAGAGTTCACTCATAAAAGATTGTGTGAATGCCATTACCTCATTATCACTTTTTCCCTTGGGGTCAAAGTCGCTTCCTCCTTTTCCACCTCCAAGAGGAAGGCCTGTAAGGCTGTTCTTAAAGACCTGTTCAAATCCAAGAAATTTGAGAATACCAAGATTTACGGAAGGATGAAATCGCAATCCGCCTTTATATGGTCCTATTGCGCTGTTAAATTCAACTCTGTATCCTGTATTTACCTGTACATCACCTTTGTCATCAACCCATGGTACTCTGAAAATAATTATCCGTTCAGGTTCTACAAGTCTTTCAAGTATTTTTGCCCGCCTGTAGCGGGGAGCATTTTCCAGGAACGGGGAGAGTGAATCGAGTACTTCCCTTGCAGCCTGGAGAAACTCATTTTCCCAGTAATATTTCTTTTTTAATCCATCATAGACTTCGTTAGTGTATTCATCCATTAACAAATCTCCTTAATTTTAAGTATTCCCGACACTCATGTTAACGCCGGATATATCAGCTGTCAATGTAATACTTTAAATATTGTGAGATATTAGAGGAATATTATACCTTTATAATTATTAAATATGTATTTGTATCAGATAAATATATTATTTCAGGATTACTGCATTTCCAGCCTTACCATCCACTAAGATGGAAAAAGGAATATCTCTGGAAACATGTGTAAAGAATTCTCCATTATCAATAGGTTCCATAGATCTTAGAAAATCCCAGTCAATAAAAGACTCTCTATTATGGTGAAATGGAATGTTGAGATATCCAATGTTCAAGGCTACAAGATTATGAAAAAAATGGGAACCCTGGGATGGTTCTATATCAAAATCTGGTAGACCGGTTTCAATAATAATACCTGCTCTGTTTATTTCGCCCCAGTTTACAGGTATACCCAGAAATCTGTCTCTGGTTCCCCATCGTCCTGGTCCAATAAGGATATAATCCCTATTTTGTTTTTTAAGTGTATTATTGATTTCTTTTATTTCCTTTTTCATTTCCATAGTACGTGTATTATCAAATTTAACAGGATCCAGGTAAACAATATCAGAAATATTTTTAATGAAACCATTACCCAGGGCTTCTGTAGAGTAAAGTACCGCTTTTTCTTTTATAAGATTTTCAGGATCAATGTATATTTCTTTATCGCTGTAAGATAGCGGTCTTACCTGAAGTAAATAGAAGGTTGGCAGATTTTCCACCGTTTTATTCAGATCAACTGCAAATTCAATCTCTATAGGTGTTCCCAGTGCTTTCTGAGAAATATCCAGTATCTGTACCAATATTTCGGAAAGCGGGAAATAATTGTATTTTAGGATATTAGCAAAATTGATAATCCTTGGTCCTGGTATTGTAAGGTCTTCGATTAATCTTTCATTCATATAATCCCATACAGATGCACAGTGAGTAAGAGTTCTATGCTTTTCAGCCTTGCTGACTGGCAGTTGGATCAAAGTTTCCTCCTCTCCTCTTGAGAGGTCTATCACAACTGGTTTCATATTCAGTGCATAGAACTTTGTCTGGGTAGTTCGGAGCATATCATCTGTAGTTTCATATTGGATGTTAGGGTGTACAGGACAGAACATGTGGTCCTTACCCCCTCCCACTACAGATTGTCCAAGACCAACAGCGATATTAGCTATACCGTCGGAGTGTTTCATATGAGAAATAGGGTAGTAGTTATAGGATTGAGCCACACCGGAGAAATTTGGATAAAAATAGTCCTCATACTGATTTCCTACTATCTCCTGTATTATAACAGCCATTTGTTCTTCTTCAATTCCATAATTAAGAGTTTCAATATAAGATACGGAATCTTCCAAAAAGACAGATGCAAATACCAATTTGATAGCATCTGTTAACTGCTTAAATCTTTCTTCGAAGTTACCACTATTGTTTGCCAGCATATATGTCGCATATACCCCAGCGAAAGGCTGGGACTGGGAATCTTCCAGTAATCCGGATGATCTGACTGCAATTGGACAATCGTAGTATTCCAGTAGCTGAATCAGCTGTTTTTTTACTTCTTCGGGTAGAATTCCTGCAAGAAAACGCTGTTTAATCTGTTCATCAGTTTTGTCTATATGAATGTCAACAAGATTATTAATTTCGATAAATTGATCAAAAATACCGGTAGCAAGGATAATTGATTTGGGTATTTTTAGTGCTGTATCTTTGAATTTGGAATCCAAATCCATGACTGTAAGGAGTGCATTGAAAAATGCAAGGCCCCTCCCTTTTCCTCCCAGGGACCCGCTCCCAATTCTTATAATAACATCATCCTGGTCAAGAGATTCTTTTTTGAAGTCCAGAATTATCCCTTTGTTTCTCATTTCACGTACAATTAGGAAAGTTTGAATCAGAAAATCTTTATATTCCTCCAGGGATGAAAAATCTTCGATCTTCACAGGTCGTACTCTTCTTGCAATCTCTAAATCTCCATGGGCTATCAGCCAGGCGGAGAATCTTTTATTTCGACCGGGGTTGATGAGTAATTCCGGGG
>CBDVAD010000439.1:0-3476 GCA_965371875.1 uncultured bacterium | reverse complement strand
TATGGCGGTTTTGGCCGGAATGTTTTTAATCCTGCAATAGCCGGGCGTTTATTTATATATATTACATTTCCTACTATTATGACTGGCGGATGGATGCTTCCGGGTCGTTTTGGAACACTGGGAGCTGATGCTGTTACAGGTGCAACTCCATTGGAGATGATGAGGGTTGGAAATATCCCTTCTCTTATGGACCTTTTAACAGGATTCAGAATGGGTGCCCTGGGTGAAAGTGCCATCATTCTTATTGTTTTAGCTGCTGTATATTTAATTTATACAAAAACAGCAAGCTGGAAATCAATTCTTTCTACCCTTATATCTTTTCTGGTTTTGCAGAGCATATTATTTTATTCCGGAATAATTGCAGCTCCCCCTTTAGAGAGTTTATTAGCTGGAAGTATACTTTTCATTGCAGTATTTATGGTAACAGATCCCATATCCTCGGCAAAGAAACCTCTTGGTCAGGTTATGTATGGAATAGTTGTAGGGGTATCTTTAGCACTCATAAGAGATTTTTCACTTTTCCCGGAAGGAGCAAGTTTTGCTATTCTTATGGGTAATATGTTTGCACCTCTTTTAGATGAACTTGCCGTCAAATTTAAGAAAAAGGCGGTGAAGAAATGAAAAAGGACGGACTTGTTTATACTGTAATAGTAAGTGTTGTTTCTGCCTTTCTTTTTGTTTTTCTTCTCTCTCTTGCTTACGGTGCTACAAAGGGTAAGGTAGAGGAAAATCAGAGGCTTACAGAAGCCAGGGCTTATCTTGTTGCTGCAGGAATTACAGTTGATGAAGATATGGATATAGAAGCTTCCTTTAATACCAATTTCCCTAATTTTGATACAGATTCTGCTTATCAGACAACAACAGTTAATGGAAAATCTGTAGTAGTAAGTCCTTTCCAGGGTAACGGCTTATGGGGAACAATTACAGGTGTGATTGGAATGAGTTCCGATCTCCAGCGTATTGTAGGTTTTGAAATTGTATCTCATGTTGAGACCCCCGGTCTTGGTGGTCGTATTGATGAAGCCTGGTTTAAGACACAGTTTAAAGGTGAGTATGCCGGGAATGGAATAATTGTCAGGCATGGAGGCAGCGGTGGTGATACAGATCCTGATAATGGTGTAGTAGATGGAATAACCGGTGCTTCCAGAACCAGCGATTCCATTCAGATTATTGTTAACCAGCAGATAGACAGAATTAAATCAGAACTGGGAGGTACGAACTAATGAACGATGACTCACCAGTACAAATACTGAAAAGTAATGTATGGTACAGTAACCCCATTTTTATACAGATACTTGGAATCTGTTCTACACTGGCTGTTACCAATAACCTTTCAAATACATTTATAATGACAGTAGGGCTTATGTTTGTTGCAGCCTTTACTAATATTACAGTTTCACTTTTAAAGAATATTATTCCCCGTAAGGTGAGAATGATACTTCAAACTCTGATAATTGCTTTTTATGTAATTATAGTAGATATCCTTCTAAGAGCTTATCTTCCTGAGATAAGCAAGGCTCTTGGACCCTATGTAGGTCTGATAATTACAAACTGTATAATTATGGGTCGTGCAGAAGCTTTCGCCCAGTCCCATGGTCCCCTTATTTCTGCCTGGGACGGAATAACATCAGGCCTTGGTTATATGTGGGTGCTCATGCTTATTGCATTTGCCAGAGAGCTTATGGGTTTTGGAACACTATTCGGTATAACTGTGCTTCCCGCAGGTTTTACACCATGGACTATTATGGTAATGGCTCCCAGTGCATTTTTTCTTTTGGGAACATTTATATGGGTTGCCAAAACATTTATACTAAAACAGGAAGGTGGTAAATAATGGTTCCTGATATAAATCCCGTAGTGCTGTTATTTGCATCTGTATTTACAAGCAATATTCTTCTGGCTAATTTCCTTGGAATGTGTTCTTTTATCTCTATTTCCAAGGATATGAAATCTGCCAATGGTCTTGGCCTTGCGGTTACTGTTGTTCTTACCCTTACTGCCATGATTAACTGGGTTCTTTTGCAGTACGTACTTATTCCTATGGATCTGCTTTATCTGCGATACATTATCTTTATTATTGTTATAGCAGCAACAGTGCAGATACTCGAGATGGTTAGAGACAGGGTTTCTCCTGCACTTTATATATCTCTTGGTATTTTTCTTCCTCTGATTACTGTTAACTGTGCAATACTTGGTGTGGCACTGTTTATGCAGATTAGAAATTATAGTTTCCTGCAGACTGTAGTTTTTGCATTTGGTTCAGGTTTGGGTTGGTGGCTCGCCATAATGGCCCTTGCCGCTATTCAGAAGAAGCTTGTAAAAGCCCCTGTTCCAGCAGGTTTGAGTGGTCCGGGAATAACCTTGATTACCATTGGTTTTATGGCTATGGCATTTATCGGATTTTCCGGAATGTTGAATGTACAGTAAGCCTGGTCGGGACTTCGTCCCTGCTCGGCTATGCATCCCAGGAGGCTCTAAGTGGATTTTCTAATTGCACCAATTGTAGTTGCCGTTATTGCAGGATTTCTTGCCGCGGCTATATCTATTGTTGATAAGATTGTAAATAATTATGGTGAAGTAAATATAAGTATAAACAGCGGGAAGAAGGTTCTGGTTCTCAACGGTGGGGATTCTCTTCTTTCTTCTTTAGCTTCAGAGGAGATCTATATACCCTCAGCATGTGGTGGAAGGGGAAGCTGTGGAGCCTGTAAGTGTCAGGTTACAAGCGATGTGGGGGTTCATCTTCCAACAGAAATACCCTATCTGGATAAAAAAGAGATGGCGGAAAATATCCGCCTGTCCTGTCAGGTAAAGGTAAAAGCTGATATTGATATAATGATTCCTGAAGATCTTTTTAACGTCAAAAAATTCAAATCCAAAGTTAAATCTATTCGCAATGTAACTCATGATATAAAAGAAGTGGTTTTTGATTTGCAGGGAGAAGAGATCAATTTTCAGGCTGGCAGGTATGTTCAGTTGGTAGTACCTCCCTATGCCAAGATTAAGGGCAGTACTCAGAGAGCATACTCTATGTCTTCCAAACCGACTGATACTGGTTTTGTAGAATTGTTGATTCGTCTTGTTCCCGGCGGGATTGCTACTACCTGGGTCCATGATCATCTTCACGAGGGAATGGAGGTTGATCTTATTGGTCCCTTTGGTGATTTTGAGAGATCTGAAACTGATGCAACCATGGTTTGTGTTGCAGGTGGTTCCGGTATGGCCCCATTTAAATCTATTTTATATGATATGTTTGAAAAGGGTGAAACAAACAGAGAGGTCTGGTACTTTTTTGGAGCAAGGACTACCAAAGATGTTCTTTACATGAAAGAGATGATGGAGCTGGATGCTAAATGGGATAATTTCCATTTTATAGCCGCTCTTTCCGAACCGGAAGAAGGCAGTGGCTGGACTGGAGAGACTGGCATGATAACAGATGTTCTGGATAACTATTTAAAGACAAAAATAAGTTCGGA
>CBDVAD010000438.1:0-3488 GCA_965371875.1 uncultured bacterium | reverse complement strand
CTTCGAACAATAATATCACTTATTTATTAAAATTCAAGGTATGGGAGGAACTTTTTGAATAAAAAAGTCAGTAAAACCATCCCCGAAGCCCCCTCCTTGAAAATTTTTGCCAGACCTACTATTATTGCTTAGTTTTTTCACTATTTTGAATATTCAGCCTGGTCGTGCGCTTCGCTTACTGCTCGGCTATGCAACCTGCCTGGTCGTGCGCTTCGCTTACTGCTCGGCTATGCAACCTAAAAGGAGTTTATATGTCCATTAAGGTTTATGGAATTGGCAATACCCTGATTGATATTTTTTCCAATGTATCTGACGAAGAGCTTTCCGGACTGGGACTCCACAAGGGAACTATGCATCTGATTGATCCTGACAGGAGATCTGAACTGATCACTTTTATTAAGTCTGTAGATCCCTATTATTCCTGCGGAGGTTCTGCGCCCAATACTCTTGTTACCCTGTCTCTCTTCGGTGTAATGACTGCGTTAGCCGGGAAGATTGGCAAAGATAAGTACGGCAGAATCTATGAAGAAAAACTTGGAGAACTGGACATTATTTCGGAACTTAAAACCTGCGAAAACCCGACTGGTTCCTCTATTATTTTTGTTACTCCCGATTCTGAAAGGACGATGAATACCTACCTTGCCGCCAACCGTGATTTTGATGCTTCAGATATAAATCCCGATCTTATTGCCCAGGCGGACTATTTCTACTTTACAGGCTATATGTGGGACACTGAAAATCAGAAGAATGCCATTATAAAAACTATTGAAATTGCCGAGGCAAATGATACAAAGATTATTTTTGATGTTGCGGATCCCTTTGCTGTAAGCAGGAACAGGGAAGATTTTTTAAGAATAATAGGTGATCATGCCTACATTACCTTTGCCAACGGGGAGGAATCCCGTATTCTTTTTGACAACTACGATACCGGTGAATGTGCCAAATCTATGGGTAAACTGTGTCCTGTAGCTGTTGTTAAAAACGGTAAGCATGGCTCGTACGTTTTTACAGAAGGAGAACTTCTGTCTGTGCCGGTAAAGGGGAAAGCACCGGTAGATACAACCGGAGCGGGTGATACCTATGCCGCCGGTTTTATTCTGGGACTCTGCAAAGATTTTTCCCTCTACGACAGTGGCCTACTGGCATCATTTCTTGCAGGTGAAATTGTCCAGCAGCATGGAGCACAGTTTACATCAGAAAAGGCCGCCGAATTGAACGGGCTGCTGGATTCAGGAAAATGGCGCGATTTGTAGGGGTGCCCCTTGCGGGTACCCAATTCATTGTAGAGACGCACGATCGTGCGTCTGTACACAGGGAATTAAAATGTATCCTATGATTCGGGAAATTGAATCATTATGTACCGGTGGTAGAGACGCACGATCGTGCGTCTGTACACAGGGAATCATTATGTATACAGTGATACGCAGAGAATCAAAATATATAATAGGAGCAAAAGTATGAAGAAAGTTTTATTAATTATTCTTATGATAACAGCAGCAACAGTGATGGTTCATTCACAGGATCTGGAACTTGGTGATTTTCCTTTGGGAAAATGGCTGGACGCAAACTGGGGCGCTGTATGGGAATTCGAGTCCAATAATATCCGTATTTTAGATACTGACGGCGGTGTTTATTGTGATTTTGCTGAAAAGACAATCGAAAACTGGTCCGTAAAACCGGGTGCAGCAGGTCTTGTAGTATCTTTTTACTGCCCTGAAACCGGGAAAAAATATCAGTTTACAAAACCCCTGACAAACCTGAATCTTCTTATGGTAATTGACACTGACACTGGAAACCACTACGAGGTGGAATTGCCTTTCCAGAAATAATAATGTGCTGAATATCCATCCAATCGTATGGGGATATCACAATGTAAGGATGCCCCTTGTGGGCATCCATTTTTTATCAAAATACATTTTTTAATCAGATCCATTTTTACAGGGATGTTTTTTAAAATCAATATGAATTTTTTATGATACGGACACCCACAAGGGGTGTCCCTACGATGTTTTTATCCAACAGCCTTCTGTAGTTCTTTAACCTTATCAATCTTTTCCCAGGTGTAATTATCTTTTCCAAAATGACCGTACGTTGCTGTATCCAGGTAGATCGGTTTTTTTAATTCCAGATCTCTTATTATACCTGCGGGTGTAAGATCAAATATCGATTTTACTGCTTCTTCTATTTTATACTCAGGGGCTTTACCTGTTCCAAATGTATCTACCATAACTGATATTGGAAAAGGTACTCCAATTGCATAGGAGAGCTCAACTTCGCATTTAGTACACAGTCCTGCAGCTACGATATTTTTTGCAATATATCTGCCCATGTAAGCTGCAGAACGGTCCACCTTACTGGGGTCCTTGCCGCTGAATGCACCGCCGCCGTGTCTTCCCATTCCACCGTAAGTGTCTACAATAATCTTTCGGCCTGTTAATCCTGTATCTCCAAAGGGTCCGCCTATAACAAAACGCCCTGTAGGGTTTATATAGTACTTTGTACTGCTGTCTAAAAGCCCTGTTGGTTCAAGAACAGGTTTAATAACACTCTCTATTATTGTCTTTTCAATTTCATCGTGACTAACCTCAGGATCATGCTGATGGGATATTACAACTGCATCAATTCTTTTAGGGACGCCGTTTTCATACTCTATTGTGACCTGACTCTTTGAATCGGGCCGCAGCCAGGCAATTTTACCTGAATGGCGAATATCCGCAGCCTTCTGAAGCAGCTGATGCGAATACATTATAGGTGCGGGCATAAGTTCAGGTGTTTCAGTAGTTGCATAACCGAACATCATACCCTGATCCCCTGCTCCCTGCTCCTTATAGATACCCTGTCCTGTTGTAACTCCCTGGGATATATCCGGTGACTGGGAGTTGATAATATTCATAACTGCCATAGACTCATAATCGAGGCCATAATCGGCTTTTGTATATCCTATCTTTTGAACAAGGTCTCTAACAGTCTGCTGAATATCCACAAAGGAGTGAGTTGTTATCTCGCCCCCAACCAGAACCATACCAGTTGCTGCATAGGTTTCACATGCAACTCTTGATTCCGGATCTCCCTCCAGACACTTATCCAGTACTGCATCCGAAATCTGGTCACATAACTTATCCGGATGCCCTTCGCTGACACTCTCGGATGTAAAATAATACTTCCTGTTTTCCAATTTGTTTCTCCTAATACCTGTAATGCTCAGCCTTATAGGGTCCTTCAACTTTAATACCAAGATAATCAGCCTGTTCCTTACTAAGCTCTGTCAGTTTTACACCAATTTTTTCAAGATGCAGTCTTGCAACCTCTTCATCCAGATACTTTGGAAGCCTGTATACATCTACTTTGTAGTCATCTCTCTTTTCCCAGAGATCAATTTGTGCAAGTACCTGATTTGTAAATGAATTTGACATTACAAAGGATGGATGGCCCGTTGCACACCCCAAATTAACAAGCCGGCCTTCTGCCAGTAGAAAAATTGCATGCCC
>CBDVAD010000437.1:0-3510 GCA_965371875.1 uncultured bacterium | reverse complement strand
GAAGATCCCGACCGAGATCATCTGTCCCGAGAATATGGGAGGAAACGAAGGGAGCCGTTTTCCTGATTGAAATTTCCTGTGCATTTGGTTCAAAGGGTGTAAGCCATGGTGCAAGAAAGGCCATTAAAATAAAACCAACAATTATAATAAAACCTATTATTGCAGATTTATTTCCTTTTAACTGAAAAACAGCTTCTCTGAACAAGCTGTTTTTTTCTACAGTATTATCTTTTATTTCTGTGTTCATATTACCCTCACCTAACTAAGCCTGATTTTAGGATTCACAACTGAATATAGAATATCAACAAAAAGATTTATAAGGACAAAGGTAATTGATATAAATATTATCCCACCCTGAACAGCAGGATAATCCCGGGCTTCAATTGCATGATACAGCCATTTTCCAATACCGGGCCAGGCAAATACTGTCTCTGTCAATATGGCACCCGCAAGAAGCATACCAACCTGAAGGCCTATTACAGTAATTATCGGAAGCAGCGCATTTTTCAGTGCATACCGATAAATAACTCTTCTCTCTTTTATCCCGGCACTCCTGGCAGTTTTTATATAGTCCTGATTAAGAACTTCCAGTAAAGAACTTCTGGTTATCCTGGCTGTTATTGCCAAAGGTATTGTACCAAGAGCAATAGCTGGAAGTACTAAATGATGAAGAGCTGATAAGAGAACTTTTGGATCCCCGCTTTTTAGTAAAACAATAAATCCATCTAAAACATACAATCCACTGATTGATGTAAAATAATACCTTATATTCATTCTTCCCCCTGTGGGAAAAAGATCCAGCTTTACAGAAAATATCATTATAAAAACCAGTGCCAGCCAGAAGACCGGCATTGAGACTCCAACCAGAGCACTTGCCATGGAACCAAAATCAATCCAGCTGTTCTTCCGGGTAGCAGACATCACACCTAGAAAAATTCCGACTGTTGTAGAAAATATCATTGCCCAGATTGCAAGCTCAATGGTTGCAGGAAGATGGTCACGAATTTCTTCAGATACTTTTTGACCTGACTTAATGGATTTTCCAAGATCAAGTTTTACAACCCTCTGAAGATACAGTCCATATTGAACGTACAGAGGTTTATCCAGTCCCAGCTCATGGCGTAATTTCTCGATACTAGCAGCAGTTGCCCGCTCTCCAAGCATGACCCTGGCAGGATCGCCGGGAGAAAGGGCAATCATAAAAAATACAATTGTTATAACACCGAAAAGCGTCGGTATTAAAAGTGATAATCTTTTTAATATATATTTAAGCATCTTTTATTCCAATATAAGGGGAATCTAATAAAAGGCAGAGATGCTGGAGCATCTCTGCCTTTGTTTACTAAAAAAAATTACATGCCTTAAGGCTCTATAATTTATTTTTCAAGCCATACAGAAGTAAATACTCTCTTACTTGTTGGATATAGAACATATCCCTGTACACTATCTTTCATAGGTGCAACAACAACAGAGTGTGCAATTGTTACCCATGGAGCTTCTTCTTTAAAAATAACCTGGGCTTTCATATAAAGATCAGTTCTTTTTGCAACATCTGCAGTTTCTTTAGCTTCTTTAATAAGAGCTGTAAATTCAGCATCTTTCCAGAAAGCAATATTTCCGGCAGGTTTAACAGCTGCAGGTGCAGAAAGAAGTACCCATAAGAAGTTGTCAGGATCACCATTGTCACCAGTCCAACCCAAGAGGGCCATATCATGTTCACCCATGTCAGTTTTATCAAGATATGTTCCCCAGTCGTATGATGTAATAGCTGCATCAATACCAACTTCTGCAAGCTGTGCCTGCATAATTTCTGCTACTTTTTTACCATTTGGATTGTATGGTCTGGATACAGGCATTGCCCAAAGTGTGGTTGAGAAACCATCGGCATATCCTGCTTCTGCAAGAAGGGCTTTTGCTTTTTCAGGATCATAGGGATAATCTTTAATATCATCATTGTATGACCACATTCCAGGAGGAAGAGGGTTCTTGGCAACCTGTCCAAGGCCACCATAAACACCATCTATAATGTCCTGTTTGTTCATGGCATAGTTTACTGCCTGACGAACGAGCTTGTTATCAAAAGGTGGTTTTTCACAGTTAAGAGCTAAATAACCAACATTAAGACCAGCCTGTTCAATTATTTTAATACCTTCAGTTGTTCTTAGACCAGGAATATCTTCTGGTGATGGATAGTCAACTAAATCAACTTCACCCTTCTTAAGAGCCAGTACTCTAGCTGTTGCATCAGGAACAACTTTAAAGATTACACGGTCAAGGTAAGCATTATCACCCCAGTAATCATCAAATCGCTCAACAATGATATTGGCATCTTTTGTCCAGGATACAAATTTGAAAGGACCTGTTCCCACAGGATTATTTGTGAAATCATCTTTGTATTTCTCGACTGCTGTTGGAGATACAATCACAGCAAAGTTCATTGCAAGGTTTGAAATAAAAGGAGCTTCAGGTACATTAAGTGTGTATTTTACTGTAAATTCATCTACAGCAACAATATCTTTTACAATATCGCTCATTGCCATATAGCCCCAGTATTTCCATGGACCAAATTCGTAGTACGGATTATTTTCGTCAAGCTGTCTCATATGAGAAAAAACAACAGAATCAGCATTAAAATCTGTACCATCATGGAATTTTACACCCTTTCTAAGGTGAAAAACATACTCAAGGCCATCTGCGGATACATCCCAGGTTTCAGCAAGACCAGGTATAATTGAAGTTGATCCAGGTGCAAACTCTACAAGACAGTTGTAGATATTGTCTGCAACCATAAATGACTCACCATCTGTTTCTCTTGCAGGGTCAAGACCTACTGCATCACCTGAGCGAGCAAATACAAGAACACCACCGACTTTTGTATCTGCTACTTCTACAACTTCTTCCTTTTTTGCACATGAAAAAAACATGAGTGCTACTAAAGATAAAGCTACTACTACTAGAAATTTCTTCATTCATTTTCTCCTTTTTGAAAATATCTTATCGATTATACACCATGGATGTTAATATATGAACAACTTTTATCGTTTTTTGTGATATTTCAGTCTATCTCTGATAATCCCACTAAAAAGAGGCTGAATGTGAAGATTTAAAGTAAATTACGGATTATTGAATAGCCTTAATAATAGATAAAAAACTGCAGGGAAACAGGACACTGCAAAAAATAAAAAATCACTCTAGAAAAATAGAGAATTCTATGTTAATAATACTGCATGGGACTGCTGGATAAATCTGAACTGTACATAAAACAGTTTTCCGCATCTGATCCTATTATAAGGACAGTACTGGAAAGACTTTATGCCCGAAAAGAAAAAACTCTTTTAGATGACATACATATACAGATGAATATGGACGTGTATAACGAACTCATAAAAAACGGCTATTTCAAGAGACGGAAGAGCGACCACTAAGACAGTGAACAGTTATCAGTAAACAGTTATCAGAATCCGCTTACTAATTATTTTTTCCTGCTTACTGATTTATCCTTGTTTTTTT
>CBDVAD010000436.1:0-3513 GCA_965371875.1 uncultured bacterium | reverse complement strand
CTTAATGGATGTGCAAAAGCATTATGGAGCTATCCATTTATAAGTATTTTTTTCATTTGGTTTTGCAATTGATCCGGGAACAAAATCAATATAAACCAGAGTTAATTGATTCCCTATCGGATTCCAAATAATTGCTTCAAGGACCGGATCTTTATTGGTTGGAAAAAAAGCGGAACAATTAATCTGACTTTCTATAACATTTCTATATATTTCATCATAGTTCTGAGAAAAATGTATTGTAAAACTATATCTATTATCTAGAGCAGTTAAATCAATAGATTCCATTGCATAGCTATTATAAGTAGATGTTGTGATATTATTGTCACCAGACCCATCTATTGAAGTAATTGTTACCTCAGGAATCCCGGGATTAAAATATTTTTTTATAGGTGTATTGATTTTATTCCCAGAAGTATCTGATAGATCTGTGCTTATATCCAGTATATATTCTGTAGTCATATCCCAACCTGTTTCAGGTATATAAACAAACTCACTTGGAGTCATCTGAACAATTCGTCCCTCTACAGCAGGAGTAAAACTCAGTGCGGTTTCAAAACTATCGGATAAAACTGGTTCATTTATGACAAATAAGATAACATCATTATAGGTAATATTATTTAAATCGGGAGAAATATTTGTAACAGTGCTTCCTGTTAGTACAGCCGACCATATTTCTGTAATATCTGGAGGAGTATAGTCGTCCTGTACAAGAAAACTTCCAGAATATTGTTCCAATATATATAGACCATTAATACTTTTAAAATCTTCAGAAACAGTCCATGTATAATAGTTTAAATTCTCCCACCTATCAATTGGGGTTATTGTCACTTCTTTATTATTATCCCAGTTCATTTCTACTTCAATTGTTGGTGACAAGGAAAAATTATCTTCAAACAACTCAGTATCCATATCTTCGGTAAATGTAAGTACCAATGGTGTCAAAACTCCTACTGACTGATTATTTTCTGGAGTAAAGGACGTAACGGAAGGTAATGCACTTTCCGATAAATAATAAAAGGGGATATGTATATCTTTTGCGAATTTCCTACCATCTAAAATATCTATTGTACCTGATAATGAGAGAAAGTATCTGTTTGAAGGTTTAAGTTCATTTTTAGGCTGAATAGTTAATAAACCAGTACTCCAAAAAAAATCTACATCCACCTTTTCATCATTTAAGGTTAGAGACACTAACAGTTCTACTGTTTTTTCCTTAACATCTTCTGAGAAACCAATGGTAATTGCTTCATCAGCTTCAAGAATTTGATTTCTATCTGAAGGATTTATATATATTTCAAGATCAGTTAGATTTATAAAAGAACATGAATTAAATAATAAATAGAGCACGGAAAAAATATAAATTTTAATCTTTGAGTTGAACATTCATACCCTCCTGCAAAAAAGGTGCTGGATTCACAACTATAATTTCATCGTTTTCTAAACCTTCTAAAACTTCTAATTGATTATTTGTTTCATTGCCGAGAATAATCTGCTTTAAAAATACTTTTCCATTATAGTAAATGAAAACTTCACCTTTATTTCCTTGTTTCTGAAGAATCGATTGTATGGGAATAACAAGTCGTTTAACCGATTTTCCGGTTTTTATTTTTACCTGTGCAAACATTCCCGGTAATAATGCTCCTTCTGAATTTAAAAAAATAGCTTTAACATTTATGTTGCCACTTTGAGGATCTATCATAGGTGAAATCACTTTTATCTCACCAGTAACAATTTTATTATTAAGAGCGGGAATGGTCATTTCTACTTCTTGACCAATTTCGAGTTGAATAATTCGACTTTCTTGAACTGGAAATGTTGCATATACTTTTTCATTTGTAAAAGTTGTAAATAATTTAGTTCCAGATTTGACTCTTTCTCCTTCTTCCATATATCTGGCTCCAAGGATTCCAGAATATTCAGCTTTTATCTCTAGTTCTTTTAATAAAAGATCTATTGATGAGACTTCGGCCTCAGAAGTTTCAAGTCTGGCTTTTGCAACCTCTACCTCAGCCTGTAGAGTCATCGTATTTAAATCTATGAGAATCCTTTTTTTATCTTCTTCAGTTTCTGGTATTGTAAATCCGGCATTTAGAATATCAGAATCCCTAAAACCGATAACACTTATTTCATGATCCATAAGAATTCCTTCATATTCTGTTTTTGCAGAATTAAATTGTAAGCGAAGTGATATGAGCTCGTTTTCACTTATTCCATCAAGTTTATATAATTCCTCTTTATCCGATAGAGTCTGTTCTATATTCTGTAATTCCAAATCTCTTTGTTTTATCTTTAGAAGACTTTTCTCATGAGATAATAATCTAGCTTCGATTTGCAATCGTCCTTCTCTATACTTCGTTTGTATCAGCTGAAGTGTTGCTTGAGAGGATCTTAAATCAGACAAAGACTGTTGTTTACGAACTGCCATTTGTACATTTTCTATAGTCGCCAGAATTTCCCCTGATTTAACCGATTCTCCTTCTTCGACTGTAATATTCCTGATTATTCCATCAATAGCACAAGATATATCTGTTTTATGCAGGAAAGAAATACTCCCGAAACTACTTATTTCAGGTTCAATATCGACTAATTTTACTTTGGTTGATTCTACTTCAGCAATATTGATTATTGTATCTTTAATTTCTATCTCTTGATCTGTTTTCGTACAACTTATTAGGATCAATAAAATTACAAGCCAAAGAAGCGATTTTTTTTTCAATTTTTTACCCTTAAATTTGTTCATCAATTTTACGAAGTTCTCCAGGTTTTAGCCCAATAAGTTTTTCTATTTCTCTTTCTGCTAGAATTAAAGAGAGTATATCAGAAAGAAGTTCAATTTCTGTTTCAGCCAGTTCGATATGTGCATAAAGCATCTCTAGTTGTTTAATTTCACCTAGTTCATGTTTTTTTTCCATTATCAGATACTTCATCTGTTCCATTGAAAGGCTTTCTTTTTTTAATTGAAGTCTGGTTTTCAACTGATTATAACTCTCTAATGCATTGGCGGTCTGAAAACGTAAGTCTTCCAGTTGTTTTTCTTTTTGTATTAATGATTCCTGTAATGCAATGGACATCTGTTTTTTATTAAGATTGTAATTTATTGTCTCCAGGGGATGTATTTCAGTAGACATTCCTCTATTTGAACCAGAGTTTACGCCACTTCCATAAGAAATCGATGTATTTACAGGACTCCCAAAATTTGAAAATGAGAAATTAAGTCCGATATTAAAACGTCCATCTTGAAGAGGAAACTGAGAACCTGAAAAAATATAAGAAAAATCTGCCGAGATGGAAGGAATATATTGCAATTTAGCAAGTCTTAACTCTTCTCTTCTTTGATTAATACCAAAATCTGCCGCTTCTAATTCTATGTTACTGGAAAGTGCTATTGAAAATAGAAGATCTGGGGATAGATCAAAGTTTATACCTGAAAATCCAGAAATATTCTCTCCTACAAGTTCTATTTTTGATAATAGATCGACTTGATTTGGTTATTACCTCTTCCGGATGCTGACC
>CBDVAD010000435.1:0-3513 GCA_965371875.1 uncultured bacterium | reverse complement strand
AGAAAGTTTACAGATATAGCCAGCAAATATACCGATGCAACCTTTGTTGTAGAAAACAAAGCCGGCGCGGGTGGTATAGTAGCCATGGAATATGTAGCAACAACCAAACCAGACGGATATACACTCATGTATATGACAAAATCAAACGTCTCTAAACTTGTTACTACAGATTCGGAGCTTGACCCTATGACTTTCGACTGGATTGCTCAAATGCAGATTGATCCTGAGTGTGTAATTACAAATATAAACAATCCTGTCCATACATGGGAACAGATTGTAGCAGATGCTAAAGCAAAAGGCGGCGACCAGCTTTGGTTAGGCCCTGCAGCAGGTGGTCTTGATCACGTAACAGCTCAGGCTATTTGGAAAGCAGCGGGTATCGAAGCTAAATGGGTTCCCTTTGCAAGCGGTGGAAAGGCAAAAGCTGCTCTTCTCGGCGAACAGGGCGTAACCTACACAGGTAATCCTGGTGAAATTATTGGTAAACCCGATTTCATGGTTGCAGCAGTTGCAACAGCAGAAAGACTCCCCCAGTTTCCTGACGTACCAACCTTTAAAGAACTTGGGCTCGACGGACTGGAAAATGAAGTTATGTGGAGAGGATTTGCAGTAAAAGCGGGAACAACTGACAGCATTATTGCCTGGTACGATGACATCTTTGAAAAAGTTACCAACGATCCTGAATGGATTGCAACATATGCACCTATGGGGAATATGCTTGTGCATAAAACCAGAGATGAGTTCAATAAAATTGTTCAGGCAGATTATGATGCTTACAAGGCAGCTAAACAATAATAACAATATTTTTATATGCAGCCCTGAAAAAGGTAGAGACGCCCTATAGGGCGTCTCTACATGTATCTATTCAGGCTGCCAAACTAGCAGGCAAAATATGGAAATAATAAATTTTTTAGAAAAAGGAACCGGTTTTACGGTTCTTTTGGCAGTTTTAGCTGCTATACTGATGGGAATTACACTATTAGTTATCAAATCATCAAAAAAAAGATACACAGGAAGATTAGTTATTCCAGTGTTTTTTATGGAACTTTCCATTCTTTTTGGGATTCTGGCACTGGGCTTTCCTGACAGGGGAGATGAAGTGGGTCCTGGAGTTGTTCCTATCCTCTGGATAATTGGAATTTTTGGATTTAGTGTCATTCTTCTTATCCGGGGTCTTATAGGTCATGAGGATGAAGATCCTGCATGGGGACGTATTGGAAAAGTTTCAATCTTTATTGCTATGACAATACTTTATCTGTTAATAATGCAGATAATTGGTTATTATCTGGCAACCATTATCTATCTTATTTCCGGAATGTACTATCTGGCATACCGGGACTGGAAGGTAATGATATCAATGACAGCAGGGTGGGTTCTTTTTTCCTACTTTGCTTTCTACCGTCTTCTCTATGTTCCCCTCCCCAGAGGGTTACTGATAGAGTGGATCTTTGGTTAAGGAATTATTAAATGGAATTACTATCTAATCTTTTTGAAGGGTTTGGATACCTTGCAGGTATTCAGCCTATAATTGCAATAGTGGCCGGTGTTATTCTTGGAATACTTGCAGGGGCAATGCCTGGTTTATCACCATCCATGGGAGTGGCGCTTCTGGTACCATTCACCTACGGGATGTCACCACAGATAGCGCTTATTCTTCTGGTGTCTATCTATATAGCAGCAAATTACGGTGGATCAATTACTGCCGTTACAATAAATACTCCGGGAACACCTTCGGCAGTTGTTACATCCTTTGACGGATACCCCCTCACCCAACAGGGTAAAGCTGGTATTGGACTGGGAATATCCCTGGTATCTTCCACTGTGGGAGGTATCATAGGAACAATAATATTAATCTTCTTTTCTGTTCCCCTTGCCCGTCTGGCAGTAAAACTTCACCCTGCGGAATACTTTGCATTAGCAATTTTTGGTCTTACTACAGTAGCCTCTCTGGGTGGAAAAAACTGGCCAAAAGCATTTCTTGCAGCAATGCTCGGGCTTCTGATCAACACAATCGGTATCGATCCTATATCAGGAGTTAAAAGGTTTACTTTTGGAACATACAGACTGTTCGACGGATTCGCACTGATTCCGGCACTTATCGGCCTGTTTGCACTAAGTGAAGTGTTTACAAGAATTGAAGAGTTTAAACTGGAGAAAGGTGAAGAAACGAAATACGAAAAAACTCACTGGCCTACCCTGTTGGACTATTGGAAACTTAAGTTTACAATCCTAAGATCTTCCATTCTGGGCACCCTTATTGGAATATTTCCGGGAGCAGGAGCTACAATTGCAGCATTTCTTTCCTATGACCTGGCAAAAAAATTCAGCAAAGAACCGGAAACCTTTGGAAAAGGTAATCCTAATGGTGTTGCAGCTGCAGAAGCTGCAAACTCAAGTTCAGTAGGTGGTGCCCTTGTACCCCTCCTGGCTCTTGGTATACCCGGAAGCGCCTCCACTGCAGTACTTGTAGGAGCACTGATGATCCACGACCTTGTCCCTGGTCCACTGCTTTTTGTAGAAAGACCGGACATTATATATTCACTTTTTGCAGCTCTTTTAATTGCAAATGTAGTCATGCTTGCTCTTGGACTTTTTGGTGCGAGATTATGGGTAAAGGTAACTATTATTCCTAAAAAAGTTCTGCTGCCGGCTATTCTTGCCATCTCTATTATTGGTAGTTTTGCAGTACACTATTCTTTCTTCGATGTAGCAACATGTATTGGTTTCGGTATTGCAGGCTGGATTTTGAAGAAATACGGATATCCTGCAGCACCTATAGTATTAGGTATGGTACTGGGAAAACTTGCAGAAACCAACTTTAGAAGAGCTGTTATAATGGGCGGATATGATATATTCTTTACACGCCCTGTAAGCTTGATACTGCTGCTCCTTGCTGTTCTCTCTTTTGGAGTACCCCTGTATCAGACTCACAAAGCAAATAAAAAAGAAAAAGCAAAATCAGGAGTATAAAATGAGTTTATCACCTTCCAACTTTGAAAATATACTTGTTATGGGAAAGAGCGGTGCCGGAAAGCAGCCAAGGATCGATGTTTTTACTACCGATTTTGGTATGAAACAACTTTCCACAGGAAATATTTTCCGGTCATTTATGAAAATCTTTGATGATGAAGCTTATGACGGTGATATAAATCAGTTTTATGACAATAAAAAAAATGAATTTATTCCGGATAATGAAATAAAAGGGATTCTGGGATCCAGTATTGATGATTCTATTATTGATGATTTTTTACTGGGTCTTAAAGCCCATTATTATGTGGATAACGGAAAGTATGTTCCTGACAGCCTTACAAACATGCTGTTTGAATCTTACTTCAGCAGATCGGGTTACAAAGGGATGGTTCTTGACGGATATCCCAGAACTGTCGCCCAGGCAGAATACCTCTTAAAACTTACCGCAGAAAAAGGTACAAAAATAGATGCTATTGTTCTTGTTGAAAATGAAGACGATGCAATTATAACCCGGACCATGGGACGCCGGATATGTCCTTCCTG
>CBDVAD010000434.1:0-3515 GCA_965371875.1 uncultured bacterium | reverse complement strand
TGAATATACGCTTATTGCCATAATCATTCCTCCATATGTATATATACATTATACTATATATGGTTACTAGTCAAGTGTTTTTACATCCTTTCCTTGGCATTTACCTGATTAGTAAAAGCTGATGACAGGCGTTCCAAAATCATCATTAACTGTTCTTCAGAATTTATACCGAAATTAGAAAGAACTTCCTCATTAACCTGTTCAAAAACCATCTCATCACTCTCAATATTTGCTATTGAATTTGCAAGATAGACCGTAAAAACAACATCTTTATATTCTTTTGAACATTGCTGAGGTTCATGATGGTATCGTATGGATTCAATTAGGGATTGAGGGAAATTCCACTTTTCTGCAACAAGTCCCCCAATCTCCGCATGATTTAAACCAGCAGAAAGATCTTCAAAGAGATCCCGTTGGAGTTCTTTTTCAATACAAAAGTTATTTATCTTTTCAAGAAGCTTGGGATGTATATCAGCAAATATAATTTTACCCATATCATGAAGAATACCCCCTACATAGGCATCATCAAGAAGGTCTTTATTCTTTCTGTTAAAATTCTTGGCAATACTATATGCATAGAAAGCAACCTTATAAGAATGGTCCCACAACCATTTTTGTTTCCGATCCAGAAGTTTCTGTGTACCATAGGAGAAAAGCAGATTTGTTAAACCCCGTAAACCAATCAGTTTTACAGCTTCTACAATATTATCCACTCTTTTTGGAAGCATATACTGGGCAGAATTAACAACTTTTAAAAGGTCAGCAATTAGAGAAGCATCCATACTTATCTGTCTGGCTATATCAGTAATCTCTGAATCAGGATCATGGATAAGCTTCTGAAGATGTACAATATTTTCAGGAAAATGGGGAAGTTCATCAATCTCCTGAACAATTTCTTCAGACAGCTTGGCAATATTTTCAATATGAATATCAGAAAAAGGTAATGTTATACTGGCTACAGTTTCTCCATTTTCAACATCAATATCAAAGGCATCTTCATCAAGTCCCAGTTTTTTAAGCATGAGTACTAATATTACAATACCCAGTCCTGCTCCCTCGGAATCATCAAGAACTGTAGTTAAAGCTTCTTCCATAGTTTCAAATGCCCTGGACCTGGCAATTCTGTCATAGACTCTCATCTGCTCTTTTTTGGATATCTCAGTATTATTTTTAATACTTAAAGTAAATTCATTCCCCTTGGCATGAAATACTGTTTTAATATAGAGCCCCTGCTCCTGCTGCATCTTAAGATAATAATCGATATTGGAAAGAGTATCATTCTTAAAGGATTTCATACCCTCTGTATACTGAGCGTCATTGAAAATATCAAGATTTCTATCTTTAAAGTAAACTCTCTTTGTATTTGCTTTTTTTGCATTAACCGCCAGTTCTTTCATACAATAGGCTATTCTGTCTTTAATACCGACCTGTCCAAACTCATCCAGGAAAATACCAAGAATACTTTCCATGTACACTTCTGTATCATGAGGAAGAGTATATGTCTTTATAGATATCGGAACTGAACTTCTAGCTGCTTTTCGTATTTTTATTACATCAATTGCCTTTGCCATTCGTTTGTACTCCTACTTTTCAAATACACCTCAATTATTATATCAGTTCTATTTATTGTCAAGCACAGGAACAATAAAGTCTGCCTTAACCGTTATAGGCCTTTACAAGTTGTGCAATCTCCTTTAACCGGACTTCAACAGCATAATTAAAACTACCAGTTGTATAATTACCCTTTTTATTTCTGATTCCAGCTTCCATTCCGCTAAGTACTTCTATCCCTTCATCAATAGAACTGACAGGATAAATATGAAAATTATCATCCCTTATCGCATCACTAACCTCTTTTGGTAGAATAAGGTTGTTTATATTCTGTTCAGGAATCAGTACACCCTGCCGGCCGGTAAGACCACTCTGTTTGCAAATTCTAAAAAATCCCAACACTTTTTCTGTAATACCTCCAACAGGCTGTATCTGCCCCATTTGGTTAACAGAACCAGTTACTGCAATATATTGCCTTAGTGGTATTCCGGATATTGCAGACAGAAGACCATAAACTTCAGTAGATGAAGCAGAATCGCCATCAATTTCACTATAGGACTGCTCAAAACAAATACTTGCATACACTGACAGAGGGAAATTTCTGGTATATTTATCCCTAAGATAGCCCTCCAGAATCATCAACCCCTTATCATGAATCTCACCAGAAAGACCAGCCTCCCTCTCTATGTTTATAATACCTTCACTACCAGGAGAGACCTGGGCAGAGATTACAGTTGGTGTACCAAAACTGTAATACCCCCGGTCATGTATTGCAAGACCATTCACTCTTCCAACTGCATCACCATCAACCTTTATAAGAATCTCTCCTTTAAGTATCATGGAACTTATTCTTTCCTCAGGTAAATCGTACAGATATTTTCGTTTCTTTATAGCAGTAATAACCGATTTTTGTTTGATACTTCCCTCTCCAGCTTCATTGGCCCAGTAATTCGCCTCCCTGATGAGATCGGCAACCAGTGAAAACCGGGTAGAAAGCTTATCCTTTTGTTCGGATAATGAGATACCATATCTTATAATCTCCTTGATTCCACTTGGATCAGGTTCCCTCAGTCTCTCTTCCTGTGTAACCATTCTGATGAAATTAACATACTGTCCGATATTTTCGTCATTCTTGTCCATTTCAGAATCAAATTCAGCTGATACCTTGAAGTGTTTCTGAAAATCCCTGTCAGTAGTAAAAAGAACATCATAAAGATTTTCATTTCCAACCATAATAACCTTGGTATTTATTCTTACCGGTCCCGGTTTAATGGCACTGTTCTGCAGGTTAAACGGACCTCCCTGTGGCTGTATCTCTACCCTGCCGGTCTGCAGAGCCCTTTTCAGGTTATCCCAGGCAGACTCCTCCGCCAGGACATCCTCAGCCTTCAAAACTATAAAGCCCCCGGATGCTCTAATAAGAGATCCGGCTTTAAGCATCATGAAATTCGTTGTACTTTCACCATTCAAATCCATTCTGGTTTCTATAGTACCAAATAAATTTGTATATCTTGGGTGATTCTCAAATATTATAGGCACATTGTCTGTTAGTAAATGATCCACAATGACATTTACACCATAACGAAGAAGAGAAGGATTTCCGGTTTCGTCTGTCGGTTGATCACGTACAAAAAGAAACATATTTGAAATTATATCTTCTTTTAAATCTCCCAGATAAGTTTTAACCTCTTCCTCAGAAAATGAATCTGCCAATTTAGAAATTATATTCTCCACATAAGGCCTGATAGCGGCTACCTTAAGATCGTTTATCTTTCCTTCAAGAGCCGTTCTGGACCTGCTGATACCCTGAAAAACATGCTTCATATCATCCATTAATCCATAGTATTTATCCCGCCTGTCGTTCCAATAAGCTTCATCAACGGTACCCTGTTTTACTAATTCCTGAAGCTTGTCAAAACTTATACCCTCACCCTTCCATGTAGGTCTTATATCCATAGACTCTG
>CBDVAD010000433.1:0-3522 GCA_965371875.1 uncultured bacterium | reverse complement strand
CATTCTACTTTACGAGTCCCTATAAACCAGTCAGGAAAAGAAAAAAAACAGCAGTCGATCAATTGAACAGTGTTGTAAAGATAAAAGGAGAGAAAATAAAAATCCTTATTGTCGAAGATGACAAAGTAAGCCAAAGACTGGTCGAGGCAATTCTGGAAAAGCATAATTTCCCTGTTGTATTATCAGAGAACGGAAGAGATGCTGTTTCAAGATATAAAACAGACAGAAGCATTGGTTTGATACTGATGGATAACCACCTGCCTCTTCTGGATGGACTCGAAGCAACTAAAATAATAAGAGAAATCGAAAAAGCAGAAAAAAGAGAAAAAGTCTCTATTGTAGCTCTGACAGCATCTGCTATGAAAGGGGATAAGGAACAGTTTATTCGTTCAGGATGTGATGCGTACCTGACAAAGCCGTTGAATATAGATACGTTAATAGAAACAATAAACAAATTTTCCCGTTAGAAACAAGCAGTAAGGGCAATATCAGAGGAAAGTTTATCCAGGACATCCTGGCCATTCCCTGGTCCGATTTCTTCAAACGCTGCCGGAACAGACAGGCATATTAAAATCGGACAATTATTGGAAATAGATGAATAGACAAAAATATTTACTTTCCGGATATTTCCCGCACTGACCTAAGTCGCTTAATCAAGGCAGTTCTCTCAACAGGTTTTTTTAGATAATTTTTTGCACCTGCTTTCAAAATATTTGTAACTGTTTCAGTATTACTCTCTGTAGAAAGCATTATAACAGCCGCATCTTTATCAAAATTGATTATCTGTTTAAGAGCCTCAAAACCATCCATTCTGGGCATTCTAACATCCATTATTACAATATCAGGTTTGAGCATTCTATAAGATTCCACTGCATCGAAACCGTTTGCAGCTTCCCCGACTACAGCATAACCAACAGATTTAACAATCTGCATTACAATTTTTCTTACAACAACATCGTCATCTACAATCATGACACGGACAGGACTACCACTGAAAGAATAACCTTCAGGTATTTTATTGGAAAGAGGTTTACTATAATCCATAAGCAAAAGTATAGCAGAAATAGATGCCAGTCAAGCTGTAGGAGGATTGTACTTATTTATCATATTAATGAAATTTTCCCGATCATAAGGTTTAGAAATATAGTCATCACAGCCTGCAGAAAGACAGGTTTCTCTGTTGCCATCCAAAGCAAATGCTGTAACAGCAATAACAGGAATATGCTTCCTGTTTTCTTCATTTTCGATATCCCTGATCATTCGAACTGCATCAAGACCATTCAGATAGGGCATATGCATATCCAGAAGAATAATATCTATCTCTGTTTTCTTTCTATAACAGGATACTGCCTTTTCTCCATTATCAGCAATAATTGTATTGTATCCGGAATCGGAAAGACTGCTATTAAGCAACTTCTGATTTACTGTGTCATCATCAACAATAAGAGCAACTTTTTTTTCCATTATAGCATCCAATTTTAGATTTACTTATTAATAAGATCCGCAACCACTTTCAAAGTATGTTGAATTTCTATGGGTTTGGAAATATACCCGTCAAATCCTGCAGCTTCAAATTTTTCCTTATCTCCTCTCATTGCATGGGCAGTAACAGCAACTATGGGCTTACTTCCATATTTGGTTTTCCGTATTTTTTCCATAGCTTCAGTTCCGCTTATATCCGGCATACTTATATCCATAAGTATAAGATCTATCTCTTCTTCACCAGCGATCTTAACACTCTCCTCACCCAATGCAGCTTTTACAATATCATATCCTTTAGGCTTTAAAACGGCCTCCATCAGGCGGAGGTTTATTTCAGTATCATCAACAACAAGTATTCGCATACTTCATAATAATACTTTAGAGTTTTGAATGCAAGCAGGAAAATAATGATTCCAGGCTTCACTCTGGTTTTAGATTTCAGGAATAGTTGTTAAACTCAAATATTTTAGATGGTAATATAGTCTTTTGTGATGTATATGAATTCAGTTTGTTTTTGGCTATTTTGCGCCAGATACTGTCATTTATTTTAGTTAAGAACTGCTTTTTAATTCAAAATGTAACACAACGCAAAAAGCTTTAATAACAAGATACTGGAGATTGACTGTGCTTCCTGATATACTAACACTGCTCCAGAAAAGCAATCTTACTATACTCCTGCAGGTGCTTTCCGACAGCAGGTTACTTGATATTTTTAGATAAAAGAAGGCAGTGAATATGAAAATAGGTACCAGATTGAGCCTTGGTTTCGGTTTAAGTATATTAATAACAATTATTATAGGTTCTTTTGCTCTGTCCGAAATGCAGATCCTTGGAGATCTTACAGAAAGTATGTACCATCATCCATTGGCTGTAAGTAACTCAGTTAGAGATATCAAGGCAGATATAATAGCTATGCACCGCTCAATGAAAGATGTCACTCTCGCTGAAACCATAGAACAGATCGATGAAGCAGCCTCAATTGTAAACCAATATGAACAACAGGTTTATTATAACTTCGATATAGTATTTGATAGATTCCTGGGTGACTTAAGTGAAGTTAAATATACACAACAAGTATTTAGCGAATGGAAAATTATCAGAGATGAAGTTATTGAGCTGAGCAAACAAGGTGAAAGGAATAAAGCAGCAGATATTACCCGGGGCATAGGTGCCGGGCATATAGGATATATGATGGCAGAAATTGAGGGAATGATCGATTTCGCTGCCAGCAAATCTGATAAATTTCTTTTCGATGCAGAGCATGAGATAAAAAAAGCAAACACAATACTGATAGTTTTGCTTTCTGCAATGGTGCTTTTAGGTTTTATCAGTTCTATTCTTATTACACGAAGCATTGTCATACCATTGGGTATAATTGTTAAAAAGATAAAAAATCTCTCCCATGGCAGCCTTGGCGGGGATGTCAACATTCACAGTAAAGATGAAGTAGGAGAACTTGCCAATTCATTTCGTGAGCTTCAGCAGAACACTGCCCGAAGGGCCGGAATACTGGAACGGATAGCTTCCGGAGATTTTAGTACTGATATTCCTCCACGTTCAGAAAATGACGATATTGGAAGATCCTTTTTTGCAATGACATCGTCCCTAAGAAGAACTACGGAAGCACTTATAAAAGAGACTTCCTTTGTATCACTTCTCAAGAGTATTGCAGTTACATCAAACGAATCATTAACCATAGAGAATGCCATGCAGGTATGCCTGGATGAGGTATGTACTCTCATGGATTGGCCGGTGGGACATGTATATATGCCCGCTGATGATGACAATGGAATACTGATACCTACTGAACTGTGGCACATAGATGATCCTGAAAAATTCAAGGCATTCCGTGATGTCACAGAAAGAAGTACATTTAAACCCGGCATTGGTCTTCCAGGAAGGATTTTGAGCAGCAAGCTACCGGCCTGGATTATCGATGTTAACACTGATCCTAATTTTACAAGAGGAAAACTGGTTAAACAGCTCGGTGTCAAAGCGGCATTCGGTTTTCCTGTGCTCTTTGGAACCGAAGTGGTTGCT
>CBDVAD010000432.1:0-3522 GCA_965371875.1 uncultured bacterium | reverse complement strand
AGAGGTCAGAGATTTTTTTTCTATATCTATTACGTCAGAGATTGAATCAATTAATAATCCTATATGTTCACCATTCCACTCAACAATAATAATTCGGCTTGCTTTTCCTATTGAACTTTCTCCAAGACCAAGTTTGTCACTTAAATCAATAACCGTAACTATCTTTCCACGAAGATTAATTATACCAATAATATAATCTTCTGCATTATGTACTTTCGTAATTTCAGAAACCCTTATTACCTCCTGGGCATCCAGGGTATCAAGTCCCCATAGAGTCTCACCCAGAAAGAATGTGGAAATCAGTGTGCTGGTGTTATCACCTATCATAGCTCCTCCTTTGGACGCTGAGATCGTTCCTCAGGACTTCGTCCTTCCGGTACGACTCATTACCGAGCAGGGACGAAGTCCCGACCAGGCGTTACAGTTTATAAGTATCTACTATTGCTTTTAATCTTTCAGATAATTCGGAGAGTTCTCTCGCACTCTCTGCTACCTGACTACTTGCTGTAGACATTTCGTCTGCAGAACTGGAGACTTCAGCAATTTCTTTTGCAATATCCTGAGAAACAACAGAGTTCTGCGCTGTTCTTTCCGATGCATCCTGTACAGAAAAAGAAGCCTGCCCCATATTATCAGAGATATCTTTAGTTGTTATTGACTGCTCTTCCACGGCAGATGCTATAGTTGTTATATAATCATTTACTTTCTGAACAATATCTGCAATTTTCTTTATATCCACAATCGAATTAATAGTAGATGTTTGAATCCCGTCTATTTTACCTCTTATATCCTCAGTAGCTGCTGCTGTCTGTTTTGCAAGATCTTTTATTTCACTGGCAACTACTGCAAAGCCCCTGCCTGCTTCTCCGGCTCTGGCCGCCTCAATAGTTGCATTTAGAGCAAGAAGATTTGTCTGATCAGAAATACTTGTAATAGTTTCTGTCACTTTACCTATCTCATTTGCAGAATCACCCAGTACATCCATAAGCTCAGTTACCAGCTTTGTCTGATCCACCGCCTGCTCTGTAATACCCCTTGCACTCTCGGTATTCTGAGCAATCTGGGTAATTGTTGCAGTCATCTCTTCTGTAGCAGTAGCAACACTTTGAAGATTTGCTGAGGACTGTTCCATTCCGGTAGCCACGGACAAAGCATTTGCATTTAGTTCTTCCGAGGCTGCTGCCACTGTTCCTGCTTTCTCTGTTGTCATATTTGCGCCTTTGGACATCTCTTCTGATATGGAAAGGAGTTCTGTTGATGCCGCCGCAAGAGAACCCATACCGGTAGTCATCTCCCCCATCATCCCTTTTATAGAGTCCTGCATCTCCAAAAGTGCTACTGAAAGTGTTCCAACTTCATCCCTTCTTTTCAGTAAAGATTCGGAAATGGATGAGGTAAGGTCTTTTGCCGCAATATTTTTTGTAAAATCAACCGTATCCTGAAGAGGCTTTGAAATAGTTCTAATTATAAAAACAACAATAATAAAAGTCAGCACAAAACTGAGCACAAGCATTATAAATTGAATTGTAAGTAGAAGGCTTACCTTCGATTCGCCAGCAATCTGCATCATCACAACAGCTTTATTCATCTCAGTAAGAATTTTCACATTATTTTCAATTACATACTTAAGTTCAGTATCTCTGCCAATACCGGAAATGAGCTTATCCATATTGACCTTAAATGGGTCCCATAGAGCTGCCACAATCTCCAGTTGATTTTTTATCTCCTCATTCTTCATTTCCGGAATCACTCTGAACACCGTCATATCCGCATCAATGGGCAGGTCCCCACCGTCTTTGAGCGCAAACAGAGTTAAATCAAAAAGTCTCACAGTAGAAGCAGCCTGATCAAACCCTATAGAGCTATCACCCCGTAAACTAAGAAGTACTTCCTTAGACATTCTCTGGGACAGCATTCTCTGCCGTCCGGCAGTATTTATTAGAACTCCATCATCCGCTTGAAGTCCGGTAATCAAGTATGTGCTTAAAAATATGACTATACCCAACAATAAATAAATCAACAAAGCCATCAATATTTTAAACGTAATTCCTCTTATTATCATTATTCATTATCTCCTATCTTAGACTGTAACCTTGATAATATTCTTAACACTTTCTATCAGCTTCTCTTTATCAAGCTTGACCTGATAGTCATTTATTCCAACAGCCTTACCCTTTGCCATATTTTCATCTCCTGCCAGAGAAGTGACAGCTATTACAGGCAGGTCTGCATATTTACTGTCACCACGGATCCTGGATACCAGTCCGTACCCATCCAAATTCGGCATTTCGATATCAGTTACAAGGAGATCAACCCTCTTCTCACTTTCTACAAGCAGTTTCCAGGCAGCTTCCCCATCCTCTCCTGCAATTACCTGAAAACCTGCACTCTCTATATACTTGACAACCTGTTTTCTAAAAAAAGTAGAATCTTCTGCTACCAGAACAAGGGGTTGTTCCCCATCAGCTATATCCGGCACTGTGGCAGTCAGAGTAGTATCTCTGGTCCAGTCAGGATACAAAGTTTCAACAATCTCATATACATCCAGAATTCTTGTTGTTCTGCCATCAAGGATTACTGAACCCATTATACCCTGCTGTCTTAGAGAGGTATGATCAACCAGCATCTCCTTCTCTACAAAATCGACAGGACGCATCGCAAGAAGACCTATCTCCCTGCCGTAACCATTAAAAACGATAACCGCAAGATCGTCCTCAGGAAGGTTATTACATTCTGCTGCATCTTCCAGACGTATAAGAGGAAGCCCTTTTCCCATATACTGCATTATTCGCTTGCCGCCAATAATTTCAATCTGAGAACTTTCAATATGTTCAACCCGTCCCACCAGTTCAAGAGGCATAGCACAATATTCTTCAGGAGAATTTCTAAAAAGTAAGTAGGAATGTTTCTCCTCCCCGGATTTACTCTCTACTGTTTCGTCTGTGGCCCCGGACTGGATAGTACTTGTCACAGCAGACATCTTCAGTATTTTGGCAATTCCTGTAATATCCAGAATAAGCGCAACACTTCCATCCCCCATAATAGTTGCGCCGGCATATTCGCTGCAGCTCTTTATATGTTTACCAAGGGGCTTAACAACAATTTCCATACTTTCATGAAGTGCATCTACCAGGATTCCATAGAAGATATTTCCTGAAGAAACTATGACAATATTTAAAACACTTCCTGCATGGTACCGTCGATCGCTGCCTGTACGTACTTCGTCAAAAATTGTTTCTTCATCATCATTGTCTGCACGGCGATCAATAGCCTGTTTACGACGATCCATCTTCTCTTCTTCTGTTTCAGGATCTATATAGGTAGATTTTATTCCAAGTACATCAGAAAGGAAAACAAGAGGAATAAGCTTTCCCCGAAGATTTAAAACTTCTGACGTTCCAAGTCTTTCAATAATGTCTTTTACATCCTTTGGCTGTATTCTAATAAGTTCTTCCACATTAAGCTGTGGAACAGCAAAACTTTCCTTGTTTACAGAAACAAGAAGAGAAGGAATAATAGCAA
>CBDVAD010000431.1:0-3541 GCA_965371875.1 uncultured bacterium | reverse complement strand
GGCGATCAATAGCCTGTTTACGACGATCCATCTTCTCTTCTTCTGTTTCAGGATCCATGTAGGTAGATTTTATTCCAAGTACATCAGAAAGGAAAACAAGAGGAATCAGCTTTCCCCGAAGATTTAAAACTTCTGACGTTCCAAGTCTTTCAATACTCTCTTTTACATCCTTTGGCTGAATTCTAATAAGTTCTTCCACATTAAGCTGTGGAACAGCAAAACTTTCCTTGTTCACAGAAACAAGAAGAGAAGGAATAATAGCAAGAGTTAAAGGAAGTTTAATCCGAAAAACAGAACCTTTCCCTTTAACAGATTCAATATCCATTGTACCGCCAAGTTTATCGAGGTTACTTCTTACAACATCCATTCCGACACCCCTGCCGGAAACATCTGTAACCTTTTCTGCAGTAGATAAGCCAGGTAAAAGGATTAAGTCAATTTTTGCTTTTTCAGACATTGCATTAACTTCATTCTGGGATATTAACCCTTTAGAGATTGCCTTTTCAGCAATTTTGTCTCCATCTATCCCCTTTCCATCATCCGCAATCTCAATAATAACCTGACCGGCCTCATGATAGGCCCTTAAACCTATTTCACCTATGGGAGATTTCCCAGCTTTTGTTCGTTCTTCAGCAGACTCAATTCCATGATCAACAGAATTCCTGATCATATGGGTTAAAGGATCATTCAGTCCTTCTAAAAGTGTCTTATCCAGTTCAACTTCCTTACCCACAATTTTTAAATTCATCTGCTTATTAAGCTGCCTGGACATATCCCTTACAACTCTTGGGAACTTACTTAAAATCGATCCGATATCCTGCATGCGGGTCTGCATAATTGCTTCCTGAAGTTCCGAGGTAACCTGACTTATACGTTGTCCACCTGAAGTGATAGCTTTTATATCACCCTGGCTTATGGACTCCTCCAGTTCATTCCTTCCAAGTACAAGTTCACCTGCAAGGGTCATAAGCTGTTCAAGAAGTTTCACCTTTACACGAAGGGTGCTGGAAGCCTCTGGTGCTGCAGTTTTTTTGGGAGCGGCCCCGGAAGGTTTAACAGGAGCTGCTGCAGATACAGGTTTAGGAGGTGCAGCAACTGGAGCCACAGGCTCCGGAATTACTTCCGGAGCTGAAACAGCTGCTGGAGTTGCATCAACTACTACTTCAGGAGGCGGAATTACTTCACTAACCTTTTCAACAGGCTCTGGTTGTTTTATTTCAGCTGCTTCACTGCCTGAAGGATCATATATTACCGTAACTTTTGAATCATCAACATCAAACAGGATTTTGATTTTTTCCGGTTTAACAACAGTTGAAAACAGTATATATACCGGAATAGTATGTGTAATTTCATCATCCAGAGTTCCAACGGCTTCAAAATCTGTAACTATGTTTTCAATACTTCCTATACCAACAAGGTTTCTGTAAAAATCCAGAGGAGAACCGTTCCTGTTATGAAGATCTTTTATAAGATCATACTGAACCAGGTAGATATAATTACCGTTGGCCACTGTCTGATTGTAGTCAAACTCACTTAACTGCATAATAATACGGCCATCGTTGAGTTTTATATCAACCATATTTGTTACACTGTCTTTCTTTTCCTCTGGAAGTGTCTCGGCAGTTAACCCGGCAAGAGCACGTACAAACTCTTCAATGTCTTCATCATTACTGAACTCCGGATTATTAACCATCGCTTTTAGTTTATCAAACGAGATAAGAAGAATATTTATTATCTCCGGAGTTGGAATCATCTCCCTGCTGCGGATCATATCCAGAACATTCTCTACTTTATGTCCCATATCACGTATTTTTGACAGATCAAAAAAACCAGCCCCACCCTTTATAGAGTGAGCTGCACGAAAAACAGTATTTACCAGCTCTTCATCAATATCTGCTCCACTCTCTTCAATATTAAGCAGATTGTTTTCTATATCTGCAAGATGTTCCCTTGATTCTTCAAGATAGGTAAGAAGGGTTTAATCATTCATATAAAACGCTGACATTTTATTCTCCCTTTAATGAAAAATGCTGATCGAGCCTCATACTTTTAAACAGGTCCATAATCTCTCCTGCCACATTAATAACTTCTATTTTACCATCTATTTTAAGCAGAGAGTTGTGTGCTGAAATTAGGAATCCTATTCCCATGGAATCAACAACAGAAATTCCCGACAGATCGATCGTTAACTCTTTTACACCTTCTTTTATAGTGTTTTTCACCAATACTCTAAGATCATCTACAGCTGATGCAACAAGATTGGATTCCAATTTGAGTATCCCCCGACTGCCGTCTCTAACAATACTGTTCTCACTCATCATCAACTCCCCTATTATTTAACAATTTTCGAATTGTCAGTTTGTTCCCTTTTTCGTTAAAAGAGAATGAACTGGAATAATTTTGTATAATTGCAATTCCTCTTCCTGAAGTCTTTTCCATAGCAGCTTCCTTTATGGGACTTCTCCAGTCGAAACCGTCGCCAGGATCATCTATCTCAATTATATACTCATTATCATATATTATAAAGCTGCATTGTATTTTTAATGTTTCATCATTTCGACAACCATATTTTACTGCATTAATCAGTCCTTCCCGCAACATAAGCTGTAAACCGAACAGCTCTTTATCCAGTTTTTGTTCCCTGGCAGCTTTTTCTACTTTAATGCAAAAAAGATCTACATTTTTATAAGTTGCACCTATTTCTTCAACAATCCTGACTTTAGAATTCATACTTCAAATCCCAAAAGAAGAATATCATCAGTTAAATCAGGTGCATCACCAAACAAACTATTTATTATTACGTCTACACTTTTATCTATAGAAAATTCTCTGGTACTATCTATCTGTTTTACCAGATTCTCCAAACCTTCTTCTCTACTAATATCAATCTTACCGTCACTCTCAATTATTCCATCTGTATAGATATAAAACCGATCTCCTGAAGCTACCTTCATCTCCAATATTTCCATGGTTACATTCTCAAACATCCCAAGAACATCGCCTGGTAAAGGAAGAGTATTTGAAAATCCACCGGAAGGAAGATATATTACAGGCGGATGTCCGGCACTTGCAATCTTTATATTTTTTTTCTGTCGATTCAGAAGAAGGTAAACAGCTGTAAGATATATTTCTACTGGCAGAACCTTCTCCAATACACTGTTCACAGTACGAAGAGTTTCTTTGGGAGTATTCAACACTCCGGAGTTCTGAGAAATAAGAGCTTTAAATGAAGAAGTTGCCAGCGATGCTCCCAGATCATGACCACTGACATCTGCACAAAAATATCCATATATATCTTTACCCAGAGGCAGGACATCATAAAAATCCCCCCCGGCTTCAAGAACAGATTTATAATAAACAGAAAAACCTGCATCCGGCAGATCCATTGGATCTACAAGTATAGCCTGCTGAGCCAGTGTAAGCTGGCGCAGCCGGTTAGCCTGGGTCTCCACAACTGCTTTCATGGCCTGACTAAGGCGCAAATGAAGTCTTACCCTGGCGAGTATCTCTGCGTGATCATAGGGTTTAATTACATAATCAA
>CBDVAD010000430.1:0-3541 GCA_965371875.1 uncultured bacterium | reverse complement strand
CACGACCTTGCGATCACTAGCCCCTCAATTTAATGCGTATCCAAAATAGTGCCGTTTATAGCCGTGTATGGGGTGGTTTATACTGCATAAAGTGTAAAATGAAGTATAGAGCCACCTGGGCTTCCCTAATAAAGGGGTCTATATCGGGGTCGGTTTTTTATTAAAATTTAATTCAAGATTTGGTCTTATCACTGGGATCTCACTAATAGTGCTTTACACTATTAGTGATGCATGCTAATATAGATTATGATTAAGGGCTTCAAAGATGAGCTTACAAATAGTGTCTGGAACCGTAAGAGAGTAAAAAAATTTCCAAGTGATATTTTCAAAGTTGCCAGAAGAAAGCTTGGATTTCTTGAAGATGCTGTGGATATCAATGATCTTCGTGTTCCTCCAGGGAACCGACTTGAAGCTTTAAAACGCAACAGAGTAGGTCAACATAGTATTAGAATCAATGATCAGTGGAGAGTTTGCTTTCGATGGAAAGATGGCAATGCTTATGATGTCGAAATAACAGATTATCACTAATAGGAGGATGCTATGGGACATGATTTAATTGAATTATCAACACCGGGTGAGGTTCTAAAGGAAGAATTTCTTGATCCAATGGAGATTTCTCCATATGCTCTGGCAAAAAGTATCTTTGTTGATCCTCCAAGAATCGCTGCTATTATTAAAGGAAAACGAAAAATTACAGCAGATACAGCTTTGAGATTTTCTAAGTTCTTTGGTAATTCCGCTGGATTCTGGATGAATATGCAAAGCCGATATGACCTTGAGGTTTTATCAGAAGAAAAGGAAAATGAACTAAATAAAATATCCCGATTTCATAAAGCTTCTTAGTTTGGAAAGGGCAAGTAGAATTCACATACCACGGAAAATAATTTTCACATAGCAGCGGAAAGAGGTTTTTCAATATAGACGGAAAACAAAATTCACACCCATACTGACAATAAATTACCGCCAAAGAAATATTAAGTCATTTCACCCTTCTTCCAAGATACCGATTATAAATATATGCTGTTTTTACATCCGTAGCCAAAAGATTGCTGTAATTACGTAAACTTACCACATTAAAGTTCCTGGTTATAATAGCATCATGTTCAACTTCATTTGCTCACTACTTAATTCGATATTCAAAACAATTTTCAGAAAAAGAAAGAATGTCATTTTCACATTGGTACTCCTCAAAAAGGAAAATGAGATTTACAGACGGCATATCAATCTGCAGAACAAGAAGCTGCAGTTCAAAAAGAATGATAAATTCACTCTTGCAATGATAAACGCTTTATCCAAGAGAGCAATAAACCATTTAACAATAGTCAAGCCAAATACAATCCTTGATTGGCAACGCAGTTTCATCAAGAACTTCTGGAGTTATGAACATAAAGCACCGGGAAGAAAACCTATCACCAGAAAAATCAAAAATCTGATACTCAAGATGAAACAGGAAAACTATCTCTGGGGGTGTAAAAAGATTGCTAACGAACTAAAGAAAATCAATATTGATATTCATTACACCACAGTAAACAGAATAATCTGCACATTCAGGAAGCAAGGACTCATTCAACCAAACGGTTCCTGGAAAAAATTCCTTAAAATGCACTGGGATTCTCTATTCGCCATGGATTTCATGACAATTGATACACTTTTTGGTAGAAGATTATATCTTCTTATTATTCTTGAACTGAAATCCCGCAAGATTATCCGGTATGATTTAACTGAAAATCCTTGTCGAGAATTTGTTAAGCAGCGGATTGAACTGTTTTCGCAGGATTTTCCGGGGAATAAAACGCTGATTTATGATAATGCACCTCAATTTACATCCATTGATTACAGCTGGTACGACATAAAGGGCGTTAATATCTGTACAGCAGCACCTAACATGAATGCATACACTGAAAGAGTTATTGGAACTATCAGGCGTGAAGCACTGGATCATTTTCTTCTGTTTTCAGAGAAACAAGTTCGAAACATCGTTTCTGAATTTATCAAATATTATAATACTCAGAGAATGCATCAAGGAATTAACAAGATTCCTGATGCTGAAATCCATGAAAGTTCAGGCCCGATAAAGAAAATACAAGTATTATCGGGCCTTCATCATCATTACTACCGTTCAAGTGCTTGAAGATGTAAAAAAATAACCCACGGGCTTTTAATGATCAGCATATCGGACTGCGTAATGTTAACCAGAGAATCAAACTTATTTTTGGTGATGAATATGGTTTGAAGATAAAGAGCAAAGTGAATGAGGGAGCATCAATTGATTTGATATTCCCCGTGGTGTAGTTTAATTCCTTTGGAGCAATTTAAAAGTTACGAATGTGGAAACTACGTCACACCTTTATTTCTGAAAGTTTTTTCCTTGAACCCTTTTATTGATATAATATATTATATAAGTGGTATTTAGTTTCTGTCCAATACCTTCTTATACAAGTTCTATAACCTGAGGTTATAGCAATGCTTCATCTACTGAAAAAACTTAATATTTAACTTTTTCCTCTATTCATTTCCATCAGTTTAGGTAGTACCTTTTCAGAAGCTCTGATTCCCATTAATTCGTATCCCTCAGGACCGGGGTGCAGATCATCCGGAAGAAGATCTGCTTCTTCTGGTCCTAGCAATTCATAACCATGGGTATAGCTTAGGTATTTGTCGCCTCTCTGAATGAATGTCTCAAAAACAGCTTCCAGTTCTGAACGATAATCTTTTAATGTCATTCCCGAATTATTGAGCATATCTTCTCTTTCACAACTGAATATAGGAGAGATCAGGCTGATAGGAAGATCTTTCCTGTACTGTCTCAATCTGTATATCAGTGCTATTACGGCCAATCTGAATGATCGCATGTTCAATGATCCGCTGCCGTAGATATTAATCCCCAATTTCAGAGTCACTAAATCAGGATTCTGACTTATAATTACATCAGAAATAAGTGGATCAATATGGCATTCGCCTGCAAAACCGAGACTGGTCAGGTTCAGATCCATTTTTCTGGCAGCAGTTCCCGGCCATGTTGAAGCTCCGTTTGTCGCCTGGCGTCCCATGGTTATGGAAGAACCGTAAACAACCCATTTCAGACGATTATCTTCATCTGCACTTAAAACCGAACCATCTTCTATCTCCATGCTTTGAATTCTAAATCCGTACATGGGATGCAGCCATATTTCATAAATGCCAGATTCCTTTATCTCAAAAACAACATATCCGCTTTTTTTTGGTGCTGTTATAATATCTGTAATTTCATTATCTTTTACCAGAGCAAAATCGAGGGAGTCTGGAAGATCAGTGAAAATCAGATCATAATTGAGCCTGATAAAAGGGGAATCAGTATAAAACCTGAGTTTTACCCCACTGGTCGACTGAGCTCTATTCAGGAGAACTCCCGAAGACTCTGTAAATAGGTATTTATCCTGAAACGGTAGTCTCCAGGGCTGAATCCCTGACTCATTCATATCCAGTGAGATAGCTCCGTGAAAAAACTGTTTCAATTCAGGATTTTCAAAATTGATTATTTTATTCATGCTGAGGATCTCCT
>CBDVAD010000429.1:0-3546 GCA_965371875.1 uncultured bacterium | reverse complement strand
AGGTTGCATAGCCGAGCAGGGACGAAGTCCTGACCAGGCAATCAAAAAAAAAGCCGCTTCTATTACGGAAGCGGCCTATAAAATTTAAATTAAACCTCTTCGCCAACTCTGTAGTAGATGAAGTCAGATACTGATATTTTACTTCCAACATCTTTTGACAGTGTTTCCAGAACTTTGGTTACACTTTGTTTATCGTCTTTTACAAAAGGCTGATCGAGAAAACATATTTCTGAGAAATGTTTATTCATCTTTCCTTTTACTATTCCTTCAAGGACTTTTTCAGGTCGTCCAAGGTTTTTGGCCTGAACAGTAAAAATTTCTTCCTGCTCTTTCACGTAATCTGCAGGGATATCCTCTCTGGAAAGGTGTTCCGGGTTGAATGCTGCAAGATGAAGTGCACAATCAAATCCCATAGTTTTAACCTTTTCATTATCCAGAGCTTCCTTCTTTTCAGATTCCAGCTTTACAAGAATACCAATAGAACCTCCGCCATGAATATAGTTCATCACCATTTCATTTTCGGAAATATCCATCTTTTTAAAGCGTTTCAGGGCTATATTTTCCTTTATTACGCTTATTGTTTCTGTAACTCTGTCCTTCATTTCACTTGTAATTTTATCCGTGCCATTTTTAAGTGCCATCTCGGCAAGATCATTTCCAAGCACTTTGAAGTCATCATTATTGGCTACAAAATCTGTTTCACATCCAACTTCAAGAATTACTGCAGATTTATCTGCTATTTTAGTAAAAATACTTCCCTGGTCAGTTGCTCTTCCGCTTCTTTTTGCTGCTGCAGCAAGACCGAGCTCTTTCAGTAGTCTTTCTGCCTTTATAGCATCGCCCTCAGCTTTTACAAGAGCATTTTTACAGTCAACCATACCCGCACCGGTTTTCTGGCGGAGTTTTTTTACATCAGCTGCCTTAATTCCCACTATCATCTCCTTCAGTAGCTGTCTCTACAGGCTTTGCTTTTACAGGAGTTTCTTCTGTTGCTTCAGCTTCTTCAGCTGATTCAGTTTCTTTAACTGCTTCAGGAGCTGTTTCCTGAGGAACCTCTTCTCTTTCAGTATTATTACTTTCTGCCTCTTCCTGAAGGTTTTCAATTATCTCAATTCCAATTTCATTGTCTGCATCGATAACTGCATTTGCAATAATTTCGGTAAAGAGAGCTATAGCTCTTATAGCATCATCGTTTCCTGGAATAGGATAGTCAATATCTGTTGGGTCGCAGTTAGTATCTACAACAGCAACGATAGGTATGCCCATTCTTTTTGCTTCCGCAACAGCAATGGTTTCTTTCCTTGTATCTATTATAAATATTGCACCAGGAAGATCTTTCATTTCCTTAATGCCGCCAAGGTTCCTTTCGAGTTTTGCTCTTTCTTTGTTAAGTTTGGAAACTTCTTTTTTGGTCAGACTTTCAAAGGTACCGTCTACTTCCATTTTCTCAATTTTCTTGAGTCTGTGGATCGATTTTTTGATTGTCTTGAAATTGGTAAGCATTCCACCAAGCCATCTCTGGTTTACATAAAACATGCCGCATCGTTTTGCTTCTCTTTCTATTGCCTGCTGTGCCTGTTTTTTAGTTCCGACAAATAGAACTGACTTGCCGTTTTTTACCTGATCGCGAACCATGTCGTAAGCTATTCTTACATTTACGATTGTTTTCTGCAGATCGATGATATGGATTCCATTTCTTTCTGCGAAGATAAATTTCTTCATCCTTGGATCCCATCTTTTTGTCTGGTGTCCAAAATGTACACCAGATTCCAGTAGGTTTTTCATTGCTACTACTGACAAATTTTCCTCCTAGTGAATTGGCATGGCTTTCCCTATAAATATGTGATTTATAGCAAAAAATCCTCTGCCCCAAATCCCTTCTCTTATTCTCATCTTTCGATGGAAGATATTAGGTTCTGAACATAGTCAGTCCCTGAGCTGCCACCATGCCATAAAACAGCCTTATTGGCAACCCCATAACATTGTACCAGGAGCCACTAATTGAGCTTATCAGCAGGGCTCCCTGCTCCTGAATTCTGTATCCTCCGGCTGCATTTTCCCATTCGTATGTTCCAAGATACCAATCGATCTCCTGTTTACTTAATTTGGCAAATAATACCTCAGTAATCCCTCTATCCTGGGTAAACAGGCTGTTTTTTCCATTATAAAGTGTTAAACCCGTAATTACCTGATGAGTTCTTCCCGAAAAAGACTGGAGGATTTCTCCTGCTTCCCGGACAGACCTGGGTTTGCCAATTATCTTACCATCCAGATTGATACAGGTGTCAGCACCCAGTATAATAGAGTTTTTAAGTTCAGGCCTGGCTTCCAGAAGGGCATTGACCTTGTTTTTTGAAAGATTTAAAACCTGTATCTCCGGATGTTCATCTGTAAATATCTCTTCATAGGATGAAGGTTCGACAGAGAAGGGGATACTGAACTTCTCAAGAATTTCGGCTCTTCTTGGGGAAGTAGATGCAAGTATAAGCTTATCCATACTAGACAGCTTTAAACACAAAGAATCCGGCAGCTATACCAAGAACAGTACCGGGGTTTACGTTCAGGTAAAAGGCTATAATTTCCAGATCAAAGCCTATTCTTCCGGTACTCAAAGAGAATGGAAGCCCTGCTGATGCAAAGATAATTTCGAGAATAAACCAGGCAAAACTTCCCCCCATGGTACATAGTACTATAATTAAAGTCAGGGGTTGTATATTCTTTTTTGTAAGTTTCATTTTAGTACAACTTTTACCGGACAATGATCAGACCCCATAATATCTTTTAAAATATCAGCGCTTTTTACTTTTTTCTTAAAACTATCATTTACACAGAAATAGTCAATTCTCCATCCAACATTTTTTGATCTTGCATTCATACGGTAAGACCACCATGTATAATTATTTGGTTCAGTGTTAAACATTCTGAACGTATCTGCATAACCACTGTCCAGGAACTTATCCATCCATTCCCGCTCTTCAGGCAGGTAGCCGGGGTTTTTCTCATTGGCCTTTGGATGAGTCAGGTCAATGGGCTTGTGAGCTACATTGTAATCTCCGCAAAGTACAATATTTTTGCCATTATCTACTAAAGAATTACATAAGTTATGGACAGCTGCATTAAAACCTGTCTTATACTCCAGACGTTTGCCCTCAGACTGACTGTTGGGGAAATAACAGTTAATTAAAGAAAAATTCTTATACTCCAAAACAATTGCTCTCCCTTCATTGTCATATTCTTCCAAATCCAGATTTGTAACTGAGAGAGGTTTTGTTTTGGTGTATACTGCAACACCGCTGTAACCCTTTCTTTCTGCACTTTCAAAGTAGGGTGTGTATCCCTCCTGTTCAAAGAACTTCTCTGTCAGTTGTTCAGGTTGGGCATTTGTTTCCTGCAGGCATAGAATATCCGGTTTCTCCGATTGAAGCCATTCATACAATCCCTTTTTCTCTGCTGCCCGTATTCCGTTGACGTTCCATGATATTATTGTTTTATTCAAAATTATCCGTCCTGTATAATATGATTCAATTATCAATTTATTTTATTTTC
>CBDVAD010000428.1:0-3558 GCA_965371875.1 uncultured bacterium | reverse complement strand
AACACCACACATATGTGCATGACAGGAATCAAATAAAACAGTAAAATTAGGATGATCTACTTTATGTACCATTCTTACAACTTCAGAAGGTTTATTAAATAGAAAACCAGGTTCAAATTCCCATATCAACTGCCTGCCTGCCTGCTGACATAATTCTGCAGATTCGCGCCAAATATCAGAAACTTTTGAAAAACATGTTTCATAATCCATTCCTCCAGGTATTTCTGTTGGAGAATCCACAGTGTCAACTCGTAATTTAGGTATATCAATATCTACACATATTTCAAGATTGGATTTCACTGCATCGAGGTATTCTGTACTGCTGCTGGTACATGGAGAGGGAAAAGGAGCCGCAAGTCCGGAACGGGCCAGTCCGTAATCATCGTAAAGTTTTTTCATAGCCAGACGATTCTCTTTTGTATTACTCTCGAAATAAGGAGGATAAGCTGCAACCTCTATACCATCAAAACCAAGTTCAGAAAGTGTTTTAACAACTTTTTCATGAGGAATAGGTTCTTCAGCGTATCCACCCCAAATATAAGCCCATGCACCAATTGATGATTTTTTCTTTCCCATTAGTAGCTCCTTTATCTTTATTTCCAAGTTTTATTATCTTACTGCTTCTCCTGTTTCAGCGTTAAACAGATGGCTTCTTGACATTTCGATGTTAAGAATTACATCATCACCATTTTGTATCATCAATTGTGGAGAGACAATTGATTTGATTATTCCATCTCCAACTATAATATTAAGAATATCCTCAGCACCCATACTTTGTTTGAATTTCACCTTGCCTGAACAGCAATTTTCCCCACTTTTATCTTTAACTATACTGATTTCTTCCGGCCGTATTCCACAAATTAACTTTCTAATACCTTTTTCTTTTAAAATTGATTTTTGTGATTTTGTTAATGAAATTACCTTGTCAAGTTTTATTAGATTTAAGTCATCTCCAATAACCTCAGCTTCAAGCAAATTTATCTGAGGGCTGCCCACAAAAGGTGCAACAAAAGTATTAAAGGGTTTATTGTAAATTTCATCGGGAGTACCAATCTGAAGAAGTTTCCCTTCATACAATACTCCTATTCTGTCTGCCATAGTCATGGCTTCAACCTGGTCATGGGTTACATAGATGAATGTCTCGCCCATATCGATATGAAGTCTTGAAAGTTCAGATCGCATACTCTCTCTCAGCTTTGCATCCAGGTTTGATAGAGGTTCATCCATCAGAAATATTCGTGGATTTCTTACTATAGCCCTCCCAATACCGACACGCTGCATTTCTCCACCTGAAAGCTCTGTAGGTTTACGATCAAGCTTAGTTTCAATTTTAAGCGTTTTTGCAGCTTTCATCACTCTGGTCTCAATTTCAGCTTCAGAAATATTTCTTCTCTTTGAACGAAGAGGGAAAGCAAGATTTTCCTTAACTGTCATATGAGGATACAAGGTGTAATATTGAAAAACCATTGCAATGTCCCGCTCAGCAGGATTGAGCCCATTTATCGCATCATTACCAAGAATCATTTCACCTTCGTCAGATTTTTCAAGACCGGCTATCAATCTGAGGGTGGTAGTTTTTCCAGCACCGGTTGGCCCTAAAAGAACAAAAAATTCTCCATCCTTAACCTCCAGATCAAGTCCATCCAAAGCAGTAATATTACCAAAGACTTTTTTAATGCCTTTTAACTTTAATTCAGCCATAGTTTACTCCTGAAACATTATGGAATCACCGCTTTTTGTATCAAAAAGGCGAACCATCTTCATGTCGAATGTTATTGCTATATTGTCCCCTATTTCAGAACCGCAACCAGGCAGTTCCCTGATCCTTATCAATGTTCCATCTTTAAGTTTTACATCAATAATCTTGTGATTCCCCATATTTTCAATTAGAAAAACACTTCCATTAAGAGAATTTTCACTGCCGGTTGAAACTATTGATATATCTTCAGGGCGTATGCCAAGGGTTATTTTAGAAAGTTCTTTTCTTGATTCCAGCTTCTGATATAGATAATCCGGAAGTTTAAGGATAGTTCCGTCACCTTTCCATTTCAGAATGCTGTTTCCACCTTCCTGTAAAGAATTCATTTCCAAAAAATTCATACCGGGGCTGCCGATAAAATTAGCAACGAACAGGTTTATTGGATTTGAGTAAACATCGTGGGGTTCACCAATCTGCTGAAGGACAGCTTGATTCATTACCGCAATTCTATCTCCCATATCCATTGCTTCTATTTGATCATGGGTTACATAAACTGTAGTAGAACCGGAATCAATATGAAGGCCTTTCAGCTCTGTTCTCATTTCTTCACGGAATTTCGCATCAAGGGTACCTATCGGTTCATCAAGGAGCAATGCCTTTGGCTCTCTTATCAGGCCTCGTCCAAGAGCTACCCTCTGCAGATCACCACCGGCAAGTTGTTTTGGTTTCTGCTTCAGGATATGCTTAATCTGCAGCAGTTTTGCTATCCTCTGGACCTCTTTGTCAATTTCCGCTTTTCCAATGCCCTGAGTTTTAAGCGGAAATGCTATGTTTTGATAAACAGACAAATGTGGGTAAAGGGCAAATAGCTGAAAAACAAAAGCAATATCTCTTTTTGAAGCTCTAAGACTGGTAACATCTTTATTATCGAGAAAAATGCTCCCATCTGAGGGAAGTTCAAGACCGGAAATCATCCTGAGTGTTGTGGTCTTACCACAGCCTGAAGGACCTAAAAGAACAAGAAACTCCTTATCCCGAATCTCCAGATTCAAATCCTTTACAGCGGTAAAATCACCAAATCGTTTATAAACATTCTTTAAAACTATCTCAGCCATGCTGCACAACCTCTATTGTTTTTCTAATTTTAGTATGCTTTGTACCACTTCTTTTTTGTCCCATATCAATTTCCAAACAGATTTTTTAGATAGCCCAGCCCCTTCTCCGCCAGGGCCCATCCGTCTTTTTCTGTCTGCCTCCAGATTGAAGCTGCACGTGCAATAATTTCTACTTCAGGAGTAAAAGACTCTATAACCACCCATCGGTCATAGCCTGTATCTTTAATTGCCTGGGCAATTCCATTCCAGTCCACCTGCCCTGTACCTGGAGCCCCCCGGTCATTTTCACTTGCATGAAGCAGATAAAGTAAATCACCGGCATTCCGTATTGCATCAGCAGAGCTTTTTTCCTCTATGCTCATATGAAAAGTATCGAGATGAATTTTCAGCATTGAGCTGCCGACCTCATCTATCATCCTGACCGCATCTGAACAGATATTCATAAAATCTGTCTCAAATCGATTTAAAGGCTCAAGAGCTAAATAGATACCCTTATCTTCAGCATACCCGCACACTTCTTTTAAGCCTGTCTTTACCAGTTCCCAATCCTTTTTTCTCTGCCCAGGTGCAACCATTTCAGCACGTCCTACCGCAGAATATAGAGGTCCAACTATGACCTCTGCTCCAATCTCAACAGCTGTATCTACCAGATCTTTTATATATTTTTTTCCACCATCAATGGCCTCTTCCGAAGGTCCCCTCAGGTCGGTTTTTCCACCCATAAGAGCGCAGAGACTTCCACAC
>CBDVAD010000427.1:0-3564 GCA_965371875.1 uncultured bacterium | reverse complement strand
ATTAAACAGATATCTTGATGATCATAATTCATCAGGGATTAACAGATTTGATTATAAGCGTGTATCAATGGATGATAAAAAAGTACTTAAGAACTACCTTATATATCTTTCTAATATCAAGGTTACTAATCTTAACAAAAATGAACAGATGGCCTTTTGGATTAATATCTACAACGCATTAACCATAGATGTTATCCTTGATAACTATCCTGTAGAGAGTATAAAAGATATTAAATCCGGCATTTTCACTCCCGGCCCCTGGAAATTGAAACTTGTAACAGTAGAAAAGATAGAACTTTCTTTAAATGATATTGAGCATTCCATTCTAAGACCAATATGGAAAGATAAACGGATTCATTATGCTGTTAACTGCGCAAGTATTGGCTGTCCAAACTTAAGTAAAACTGTTTATTCTGCAGTTGCTCTAAATGAAATGCTTGACTTTGCAGCAGCCGACTATATAAATCATCCCCGGGGTGTAACTTGTGAAAAAAATAAACTTATATTATCCAGCATTTATAACTGGTATGATGATGACTTTGGTACTAAGAATGATCTTCTGGTACATCTGGCTAAGTATACAGAGGGAAGTCTTAAGGATAAACTTCTTTCCTGGTCTGGTTCATTTAAATATGGATATGATTGGAATTTAAATGCACCTTAAGATTTGACTCACTCTTTATCAGCCGCTCTCTTCAATATTATTTATATTTGACAATTCAAATTTAAGGGTTTAGTATTTGGAGTAACAATAATATTTATTTATTGTTGCTTTTTGCAACTAAAGTACGTTTATTGTATAATTTATTTCATTTAGATCAAACATATACGATTTGATCATATGAAGAAGGGAAAGAATGAATAAAACTTACAATGCGTTTGATACTGCCAGAGAGCAATTTGATAAAATTGCCGAATTTCTGGAACTCGATCAGGCAAGTAAAGATCTTCTCAGAGACCCCTTAAGAGAGTTTCATTTCAGCATTCCCGTACGTATGGATGATAATAAAGTAAAGATATTCAAAGGATTCAGAGTGCAGCATAACGATGCACTGGGTCCTGCAAAAGGGGGTATTCGTTTCCATCCACTTGAGACAATAGACTCTGTCAAAGCTTTAGCTATGTGGATGACATGGAAATGCTCTGTAGTGGATATTCCTCTAGGCGGAGCGAAAGGAGGCATTATCTGTGACCCCCATGACCTTAGTCAAAGAGAGCAGGAACAATTATGCCGTGGCTGGGTAAGACAGATGGCCCGGAATGTTGGGCCCCTTCTTGATGTTCCGGCTCCTGATGTTATGACCACTGGTCAGCATATGCTGTGGATGCTTGATGAATATGAAGTAATTTATGGAGGAAAATATCCCGGTGCAATAACAGGGAAACCTGTCGGAATGGGCGGATCTCTGGGTAGAATTGAAGCGACAGGTTATGGTCTTATTTTTACGGTAAGAGAAGCCTTGAGAGAGATGGGAATACGTGTAGAAGATACTAAGGCAAGTGTACAGGGCTTCGGTAATGTTGCTCAACATGCAATTGAACTATACAATAAATTTGGTGGAAAAGTGATTTTAGTTTCCTGCTGGGATCAGGAGAGCGGAGAATCAAGAGCCTACCGAAAATCTGACGGTATAATTTTAAAAGAGCTGCGGGAAATAACAGATAATTTTGGCGGTATAAACAGAGAAAAAGCCATAAACCTAGGATATGAGGATTTACCTGGAGAGACATGGATAGATCAGGATGTTGATATACTAATACCAGCTGCTCTCGAAAATTCTATTACTGCAGAAAATGCTTCCACTATAAGTGACAATGTCAAACTAATTGCAGAAGGAGCCAACGGTCCGACAACAATTGAAGCAGATAAAATAATTAAGGAAAAAGGTATTTTTATGATTCCTGATTTTCTTGCAAATGCCGGTGGTGTTACATGCAGCTATTTCGAACAGGTTCAAAGCAATACTAATTATTTCTGGAGTAAAGAAGAAGTTCTTAGTAAGCTTGATGTAAAAATGACTGATGCTTTTATCAGTGTAAGTGATCTGGCAAAAAAGCAGAAAATCTATACCAGAGATGCAGCATACATTTTAGCAGTCGATCGTGTCGCAAGAGCCTGCAGAAGTAGAGGCTGGACATAACAATTTATGAAAAATATAAAAGAGTTTTCCCGTAAAACTTTTCCAGAGGATTCCTTCACCTACATGGGTACCGGTAGTTTTGGAGGAAAAGCTGAAGGTCTGAAATTACTATATGGAATATCTGAAAATCCGATATTTTGGAAATACTCTGATTTCGAAGTTTCCATACCAAAAACAATAGTAATAACAACCAGTTATTTTGATGAATTTATGGAACAAAATAATCTTTATCCAATAGCTTTATCCGAAAACGATGATAAACGGATGACACGCCATTTTCTAAAAGCGTCTCTTCCCCCTGGTATTTTAGGTGATCTCCGTGCAATTGCCTCAAATGAAACAAAACCACTGGCTATTCGCTCATCAAGTCTTCTGGAAGACTCTGCTGAAACTCCCATGGCCGGGATCTATGCCACAAAGATGATACCCGGTAATCAACCAGATTCTGACACAAGATTTCTTAAACTTACAGAAGCAATAAAACTTATATATGCATCCACTTTCTTTTCTGAATCCAAATCATCTATGATTGCCACTGGTAACGATATATATGCAGAAAAGATGGCAGTAATTATACAGAATGTATCTGGAATACTACATAATAGACGGTTTTATCCGGATATTTCCGGAGTTGCAAGATCTTTCAATTATTATCCAACAGGCCATTCAAGACCAAAAGATGGAGTAATTAGCCTGGCCCTGGGATTGGGGAAATTTATTGTAGATGGAGGGAATCCATGGCCCTACTCTCCCGCATACCCATCTTCGCCCCCGCCATACAATTCAATCAATGATATGATAAAAAACACGCAGGTCTTCTGCTGGGCTGTCAATATGGAATCGATCAGTAGATACAATCCATTATCTGAAAATGAGTATCTCATCCAGGTAACACTTAAAGAAGCCGAATATGATAATACTCTTAAATATTCTGTCTCAACATATGATCCCTATTCTGACAGACTGGAGTCTGGTCTTTCAATTTCCAGCAAAGGACCCAGAGTAATAACATTTGCACCAATACTGCAAAACAAGGAGATTCCATTAAACGATATTCTAATAGATTTAATCTCAGTGAGTAAAGAAAAATCACAATCACAGGTGGAAATTGAATTTGCTGTAACTATTTCTAAAAATTCAGAAATAAAAAACACTTTATCAATGCTGCAGCTAAGACCTTTGAATATTTCTGAAGAAAAAGTTTCACTTGATTTTAGTACTATAAAAAAAGAAGATATTATCCTGAAATCAAAAAATTCAATGGGAAACGGTACGAATAAAAAAATAAAGGATATTGTATTTATAAATCCTGATGATTTTAATTTTAAAGACAGCATAATGATAGCCAGAGAAATTGAAGCTATTAACAAAAAAATGCTTAATGATAATAAAAGATCTATTCTTATTGGATTCGGACGCTGGG
>CBDVAD010000426.1:0-3576 GCA_965371875.1 uncultured bacterium | reverse complement strand
CATTTTTATATGTCATTATATCATACATTTTGAATTCTTTAAGGTCTGCATATCCCAAAAAGAATTCTCTAAAATACACTCTATAAATTTTATTTCCTAATTCTTCCAGTCCAACATCTTTACCTCCCCAAAACTGTAGATAGATATAATATATTCTTTTTACCAGTTTTGATTCCTCCTGTTGTTGTTACATATCTGACATAGGTCTCTTTGGGATAATTTAATAAGATAAAAGTAAAATACGTCAAAATGATGCAACTACATGATATTTCAAGCTTTTGGCATTCTATTTAAAAAATTATTCTTGTGTCGGGACGGAACACGTCCTATAATTAGACAATAATTGAACTTGTTTTTTTTTACTGTTTGAATAAGGTATTAAGGTCAATATGACTTAATAATAATTTTTTACCTTAGGAGGGTAGTTATGAAGATTAATAGGAAAATACTGCTTTTTGCATGTGTTTTGATTCTGTCATCCGGTTTTCTCTGGGCTGTAGCTCAGCAGGAATCCGCTGGTGATGCGGATGAGGGAACAGTTTTGAATGCCTATTCAATATGGCCTGAAAACTGGGCCACTCCTATGTTCGAGGAGTTTGAGAAAGAAACGGGCATACATGTTAATTTTATGCGGTTTTCTTCGGGTGAGGCCCTGGCGCGTGTTATAGCCGAGAAAGGCAATCCCATGGTAGACGTCCTTTTTGGCGGACCAGTGGAAACATTTGCAGCCGGAGTGCGTGAAGGTGTTTTCGAAGCATACAAGCCGCCGGCATACAACAAGTTGGAAGATAAATTTAAAGATCCAAATGGTTTCTGGACAGCTATTGCTGATGATCCGCTATGCTTTATGAGTAATAAAGAGTTCCTGGAAGAAAATAATCTTAAGGCGCCTACATCCTGGAATGATATACTGGATCCAGTATATAAAGACATGATTCAATTTGCCGATGCACGTACCTCTGGAACTGCAGTAACCCGAATTTTTTCCATCCTGGAAGTAAATAACCGAAATGAAGACGCAGCTTTTGATTATATGAAAAAACTGAAAGCAAACGTTCAGGTCTATACTAAGTCGGGAGGAGGCGGAACTATTCCGGTAGGGCTTGGTCAGGCAGGCATGGGAATATTCTTTATTGTTGATGCGTTGAAAACTCAACAGGCAGGCTATGATGTAGTAGTTTCATTCCCGAAAGAAGGGATTGGGGCAGCTGCAGAGGGGATAGCTCTTATAAAAGGTGCGCAACATCCAGGGTTAGCAAAAAAACTCATTGACTGGGCCACTACAGACCGGATGCAGAAATTTTTTGCAGACTATAAGATAAATTTTATCCCTGCTTATCCTGGAGTCGAAACACAACCAACTCTTACAGCGGCCTTACAAGGTGCTAATGTATTTCCGATAGATTCTGAATACACCGGAAAGAACAGGAAACGTATTGTTGATATATGGATAAATTCTGTTCTGCAGGAATAATTATTTTTTAGGAAAAAGAAATGCCCGTCATCATGCGTAAAAGCAAAAGGTTAGATACATTCGGGAATCTTGTTAAAGATCCGGCATTATTTCTCAGTGTCGTTGTGATATGGATTTTCCTTATTCTCTTTGTAGTTATGCCACTCGCCAAGCTTCTTCTGATAACGTTTACAGAGGGCGGGCATTTAAATTTGTCAGGCTTTATTGAAATAATTAAAAAAAAATATACATTCATTTCAGCATGGAACAGCATTCTTCTCGGGGCTCTTGTGGGTTTAAGCGGAACGGCACTTGGTTTTTTCTTTGCCTTTACATCAGTTCGCGCTAATTTGTCGAAACGGTGGTCGCGTCTTCTTGATTGGGCGATAATTTTACCTTTAATTTCACCTCCCTTTACGATGGCGATTACTGTTATTTTCTCATTTGGGCCAAGAGGATTAATTACGCATGATCTTTTGGGTATAGATCATTTTAATGTTTATGGAATGTGGAGCACACTTTTTGCTGAAACCATAACTTATTTCCCGATTGCTTATATTACTCTTAAAGGGATTCTTGGTGGGATTGATCCTACAGTTGAGGACATGGCTTTTAGTCTTGGCAGTTCAAGATGGAAGGTCTTTTATAAGGTAACCCTCCCTCTCTCCACACCGGGGTTAGCGAATTCTTTTCTCCTTTTATTTGCCGCTTCCCTGGCTGATTTTGCAACTCCCCTGATGTTAGCGGGAAATAGTTTTCCCGTGCTTCCGACAGAAGCTTTTCTTCAGATTACCGGATTATTTGATTTGAGAGGTGGAGCGATTCTATCGTTTATTCTGCTTATTCCTTCTTTTGCAGTATTTTTTCTACAGCGTTACTGGGTAGGTAGGAAAAACTATGTCACTATAACAGGCAAATCCGGGTCACAGACAAAGTTTAAAAGTGTAGATAATGTAACCAGATATTTTTTCCTATTGATCTGCCTGTTGATGGCAGTGTTCATACTGTACTTCTATGTTCTTCTTTTGTATGCATCTCTTATTGAAGCATTTGGAGCAAGTAACACTTTTACCTTAAATCACTATAAAACGATATTTACAAGTGGAAAAAAGGCTATTAAGGATACACTTATTATCGCATTCTCCGGGATGTTTCTCGGAGGGCTGTTCGGCGTAGTAGTGGGGTATATAACGGCAAAGAAAAGATATTTTTCACGGAAACTAATGGAAATAGTGTCTATGATTAATTACGCATTACCTGGAACCATCGTTGGGATTGCATTTTTAATGACGTTTAACAGCCGTCCCTTTCTGTTAACCGGAACAGCACTTATTATTATACTCGCAAATGTTTCCAAGTACGGAGCGTACGGAATAAGATCTACTGTTGCTATCCTTCACCAGATACATCCAGGTATCGAAGAAGCCTCCCAGAGCCTTGGAGCAAGTTCCCCATTGACATTTTGGAGAATTACAATTCCATTAGTTTTACCGGGATTATTTTCTGGTTTAGGTATAGTCTTTATCCGTTCAATGACGGCAATAAGCGCAACAATATTTCTGGTCTCTCTTAACTGGACTCTTATTACTGTACGAATACTCGAAAACATGACTGAGCTGCAGCTAGGCGTTTCTGCGGCATTTTCAGTTCTGGTAGTAGTTATTGTTTTTATAGTTATAACTGGAATCACTTTTGGCCTAAAGATGCTGAGACAGCCGGGCGGTATGAAAATTACATCGCTTTTCGGAGCTTAAGGGAGTAATTAATGGAAACGGTAAGTGTAAGACTTGATAATTTGAGAAAAACTTATATACACCAGGTAAAGGGTCAAATAGCTGCTGTTAATGGAATAAGTCTTACTGTTGAACCCGGGGAACTTCTAACTTTTTTAGGGCCCTCCGGATGTGGGAAAACTACTACTTTAAGGATGGTGGCTGGATTTGAAGAACCGGATAATGGGAAGATATTCTTTGGGGGTGAAGATGTAACTGATTATATGGCAAATAAACGGGATATCGGTTTTGTTTTTCAGAATTATGCCTTATTTCCCCACCTGTCGATTTATGAAAATGTAGCATACGGACTTAAAATACGAAACGTTAATAAACGGGATATTGATCAGC
>CBDVAD010000425.1:0-3577 GCA_965371875.1 uncultured bacterium | reverse complement strand
TATCACCTCATCCCCGAAACAGAATCTTTAAGGATGAAATAACCAGATATAAAGCTGATGCAGGATATATTAAAATAAAAATGGATCCGGTTGCTTAGTATTGCCATACTTAGTTAATGGTCGAGTAGTCGAATAAAGAGATAAGATTAGTGATTGCATCTAATATTTCCTCGTTACCATGTACAGTTACAGGGTATGATATTCGAAATAAAATAAACCAATTGTTCTTTTCAAAGAGAAACAGATAGGACATACAGTTCTCATTATTTATTAAGAGATTGAAGCTGGCTGAAATCCCAAACAGATCCCCTGAAGGAAAATCAAAAATATTTTCTTCTTCATTTACCAGCTGAACATTCTTGTTTATAGTATAGACATCATTTTTTACTTGCTGGTAATGGCTTCTAAGCAGATCTGTGCCTGCAACACCTGTCTTGGTGGGATATACATAAATTGTTGCCCACATCCACATCTGAGAAGATGCTCCAAAGTTGTTGTAGCCCACACTCACATCCTTTCCCTCATTGTCGTACTTAATAGGAATGAATCTGACCCAATCACCAATTCTCTCCTCGAAAACGGCTCCAGAGTAAACATGAATTAAAACCCTGTTGTTCCCGTTCTGGAAACCCTCAGGAATTAGCCACTGCATCACTTCTCCATGTCCGGAAGAGAATGCCGTCATAATTGCAGTCAATCCATTGTTATCCTGAGCACTCACATCCGCTCCAGCTTCTATAAGCAATTTGACTATCTCTGTATGTCCTCCTTCTATTGCTTCCATCAATGCTGTGCGCCCCTCATCGTTCTTTACATTAATATCCGCTCCTGACTTTATGAGCAACTGCGCAACCTCTGGATATCCTGCTTCCGATGCGAGCATTAATTCTGTAAATCCATCATCTAGCTCAACGTCAATATCCGCTCCTCCCTCTATAAGTAGTTTGGCAATCTCTGTATGGCCTTTAATCGATGATGTCATTAATGCTGTAATACCATTATTTTTCTGAATATTAATATCCACTCCCGCTTCAATAAGCCATCGTGTAATCGCTGTATGTCCATGTTCCGCTGCTATCATTAATACTGTGGCGCCATTATTGTTTTGAGCGTTAACACTCGCTCCTGTTTCTACAAGCAGCCTGGCGATCTCTGTATGTCCCTTTTGCGATGCGTACATCAATGCTGTCCAGCCACCCTCATCTTTAGTATGAATGTCTGCTCCATACTCAATAAGCAGCCTGGCAATTCCTATACGCCCATCTGCCAATGCTATCATCAATGATGTGACTTCTTTATTGGTCTGAGCGTTAATGTCCACTCCTTCCTCTACAAGCAGTCTGACAATCTCTGTATGTCCAAATACCAATGCGATCATCAATGCTGTATATCCGTCAGTAATCTCGGCATTAACATCCGCTCCTGCTTCTATTAATCTTTTTAACTCAACATCATCACCATTCTGTATAGCCAGAAAGAATAGTTCCTGATTTACACCTTCTTCCTGTGTCCGGGGAGCAGTTGTACAACTGATGGTAATGGCCGATAAAACTAACACAAGAATTGAGAATACGATTAACATTTTAATTATCATATTTTCACCTCATCCTTGAAACAGGATCTTTAAGGATGCAATGACCGGATGTCCTGATGTCGCAATTTTACAAGGGTGAAACATTGAATAGGACCATAATTGTGTATAACGTTCCCAGCATATACCTGGTTTTGCTAAAACAAAGTGTAGGCGAAATATACCGAAAGCCGAGCAGATAAGAAGTGATGCCTATATACTGTTGGCCAGTACTCCTATTTTTCGATTCCAGTTCTTATTTATTAAATATACTCTAAAAAAATAACAAAGAAAAATTTAACTGCTATGATGCACTGTTATCCTTATATCTGTAGGACCAGGGAATTTATGATTAGAGAAAGACTGTACCAATCAGATAAAGTGCATAGGAAAGCAGAAATATTGCACAGATTCCTATAAGGATCCGATAGACCCTATCAGACATAATACTGCGGCTTTTTGATACTGCAGCAGATACAAATACATACCACAGAGCATCGGCCAGAATGTGACCTGCAAAAAATATAATTACTCCAGGCAAACCCAATTTACCTGCAGATAGAATATAGCCTAAGCCAATGGTAGCCCACCAGATAAGCCAGTATGGATTTGCAAGACTTAAGCCAGCTCCAAGAAAGATCAAATTCCCATTTACCGAAATACTCTTATCAGTCTGTAGACTCAGACCAGGAAGTCCTTTTAACATACCTGCAGCCATGAAGATCATAAAACCACCACCTGCCAGGGCAATGAAGACAAAAACTTCCTTCTGGACCAGGATGGGAGCCAGTCCCAGGAATAATGCTGTTATCAGAATTAACTCTAAAATACCATGACCCAGAATAATTAAAGGCCCTGTCGACGGGCCCCGGCGAATACTTTCACTGATGGTCGCACTTAAAAGAGGACCTGGCATTAAGGCACCGGAAAATGCAATACCAAAGGATGTTAAAAATATGACCAGATGATTTCCCATGCAGGAACATTAGGCTCCTGGTGTAAAAAGATCAACACCCTCCAGGCATATTAATATATGCTAAATGAAGTAATGAATTAGCTCCCTTTGGAATATGGTTTCCTTAACCCCTGACTTGTGGTAAAGTTTTATGTAACAGAAAAGGAATTATATATTTACACCGCAGATTTTGAATCTTTATTTAAGGCAGGCCCATTATGAAACAACCACACATTTTATGTTCAGAAAATGATGTAAACCCTTATGTGCTTTTGCCGGGAGATCCCATGCGCGTTCTACGGGTAGCTCAATACCTCGATCAGTGTGAGGAGATAGCTTTTAACAGGGAATACCGGTCCGTCAAGGGCCTCTATAAAGGAGTTCCTGTAACAGTTGTCTCAACAGGCATAGGCGGTCCATCCATGGTCATTGCCCTTGAAGAACTGATAAGCTGCGGCGGGGAGTATTTTATCCGAATCGGAAGTGCCGGTGCTTCACAGCCAAACATAGCCATAGGTGATCTGATAATTGCTACAGGAACAGTTCGGGAAGACGGGGCATCGGCCATGTATGTCGAAAAAAATTATCCTGCAGTTGCTGATTTCAGTCTGCTGACTGCTCTTGTTGAAAGCTGCCTGAGTTTACAGTACAAATTTCACCTTGGAATTACACGGAGCCATGATTCTTTCTATATTGATGATGAAGCTGAACGAATGAAAAAAGCCAATAAAAACAAGCTGCTGGGTTCAGATATGGAGACAGCTTCCCTCTATACTCTGGCATCACTACGAGGAGTCAAAGCGGCATCTATCCTGAATAATGTCGTTCTCTATGAAGGGGAGCTGAAAGACGGGATTTCCACCTATGTGGATGAATCGGAAGATTCAGCATCAGAAGGGGAAAAAAGAGAAATAATAGCTGCTCTGGAAGCATTTGTCAGGATAAAAGAGATAAACAATCGATAAGCCGGTTCAAACCGGATATTTGATAAATCACAAAAAAAACGACAGCTATTGCCACCGTTAAGGTTTTAGTTTTTACCAGAGACCGGA
>CBDVAD010000424.1:0-3586 GCA_965371875.1 uncultured bacterium | reverse complement strand
TATACTTTAAAAGAGTGCGGGGAAATGTTTTTTACGATTATTCATATCTCTGGGATGAAAGCTTAAGCCATAATCAGTACAGTTCGGTTGGAGGTGAGTTAACTCTGGACTTTAACCCATTGTCTTTGCCCTTCGAGCTGAATATCGGAGTAAGAGGGAGTTTTCTTATTGAAGAACGCAAGCCAGTATTTCAATTTATACTCCTGGGAGCTTCACTGTAACCATGAAGAAGGGGCTTTAACAATACAAGCTTCTTTTTCCTTTGTATGCATGGTAAGGGAATATTTATATAAATTGACAGCTTTCTGTGTCTGTATTACCTGCCAGTCCTGATATCTTTCTGATAAAGAGTCTAGTGTCCCGAGGCTGAAACAGCTTCGGGACACTAATTAACCATCAAAAACTGCTTAAACTGGGCTTCCATCTGGTCGGGCATCATTATCTGGGAAACACATTCAATGGCATAGTCGTCGGTCATACCAGCAATATAGTCTGTAACTAGATTATTAAAACCTCCATCGGTACTGGTATAAAAATCTGTCATCTTTCCCAGATAGTCACTGAAACGAACAGCCAGAAGAGTATTTTCTTTTTTATAGGCTTCATGGTCATGACCGTAACTAATAAAAATTTCATTCAAATAGTCAAAAAGAAGTTTTAATATACGTTCAAAATATTTATTATGCCCTGCCAGCACAGGATTATAGTAAATATTTTTATAATTAAAATCCCGGAGAACGAGGAGTGCTTCATATACCTCATCTGAAAATCCAATTTCACCGGTTATACCGGACGTTTTTATTATGTCATCTACAAGAGTACTTATTATTTTACTGTTTGTGGTACCCACTACCCGACTGCCGGCCTCTGGTATTTCTTCCTCTTTTATAATCCTAAGCTGTATGGCATCTTCAATGTCTCTCCCCAGATAGGCAATCTTATCAGCCATTCTGACTACTGCTCCCTCCCAGGTAGAAGGATAATGGTCTCTGGTCTTAAGTGATTCAAGGTTCTTTATACTAAAATCAGGATAAATCGATTGCTCAAACTTCTCCCCGCAGTGACTGACTATTCCATCTCTGACTGCATAGGTAAGATTAAGTCCTTTACCATACTGGATAAGATAATCCACAACCCTTAAAGAGTAGAGCTCATGGATAAAACCACCCGATTCTTTACGTATACTATCTATTATTTTTTCTCCTGCATGACCGAAAGGGGTATGCCCAAGATCATGTCCCAGGCCAATAGCCCATGCAAGATCAGAATCAAGGTCAAGGCCTTTACAGATAGCAGAAGCAATAGAGGCCACATGCATTACATGCTCTATCCTCGTACAGATATGATCATTTTTTGGAGAAAAGAATACCTGCGTCTTATGTTTCAATCTTCTGAAGGGATATGAATGTATTATTGCAGTTGTATCCCTGAAATAATTTCCACGGAAATCATCATCTCTATGATTACGTCTTTTTAACAAGTCCTCAGGATTAAGTTTGTTAACAAATTTGATACTCCCCATTTTATGTAATCCCTCTGTTAAAATAATGAGTCAGTACCTTATTCATCAATAGATGATCTTTCATTCCATAAGTTTCTCTAATGCTGTGCATTGCCCACATGGGATTACCAACATCTACTGTTCTTATACCGAGTATTGATGAAGATATTGAACCAATTGTACTTCCGCAAGGCATATCAGAGCGGACAACAAAGTTCTGTACAGGAATAGATAACTCATCGCATAACTGATGAAAGATTAAAGAGGTTTCCGAAGTCGTGCTATATTTATAATTTGCATTAAGTTTGATTACAGGCCCGCCATTTAACCTGGGAAGATAATCAGGATCATGCTTATCACTGAAATTAGGATGAACACCATGGGCGCCGTCAGCAGAAATAAGGAATGATGCCGCCTTTGCCATAAAATAATCCTCTCTTGAAGAACCTCCACCTGCAAGAACTATTCTTTCAATTATTTCAGACAGGTAAGAACTATTTGCACCCTGATAAGTAATATTGCCTATCTCTTCATTATCATAAAAAACACCCATTTGTGTAAATGGAGCAGGATCAGAAGAGGTAAGTGCATTTAAAATACTGTGACACATTGCCAGATTATCAATTCTGGGTGAAACAAAGTACTCATCCCCAATGAAGGAACCCTCTGCAGGATCATATAAAAATAGGTCCATTCCCCCGATATCAGAAGGTTCTATATTCAAATGTCCGGAAACCAGTGAACGTAATGGATCTTTATCAGATTTACTGATCCCGAGAACTGCCTGGAGGTGATCCTGTTTGTTATATTCATATCCTTTATTTACATCTCTGTTCATATGAATGGCAAGATTAGGAACAACGGCTATGGGTTTCTTATAATCAAACAATTCCCTGGACCAGGTCTTCTTCCTTATATTTACAACACCAGCAATTGAAAGTTCCCTGTCCAGCCAGGAAGATACTACAGGAGATCCATACACTTCTGTACTGACTCTGGCTGCCCCTTCCTTCCAGCTTCCCCCATCTGATTTAAGTTTTAGAGAAGGACTGTCTGTATGAGCACCGGCAATCATAAAACCTGAATGTACAATTTTTTTATTGCCAACCCGAAAAGCTATGACTGAGGACATGTTTCGTACAACATAATAACCCTCACCTGCCGATAGAATCCAGGGATCTTTTTCATTCAGGTGATGGAATCCACTCTTTTCAAGCTCTTCTACAATACTCATCGCCGCCTGATAAGCTGTAGGTGATTTCTTTATAAATAATTTTAATTCTTCCATATCCACTAATCTAACATTTTTTCAAGTAAATAGAGTATTTTTTTCAATTATTGTTTGAAATCTGTATTTAAAACTTCTATAATACCCAGTATGAAGCAGGAAAAAATACTTATTGTTGAAGATGAACGCATAATTGCTCTGGACTTACAAAGAAGACTAATGCGCTTCGGCTATCCTGATCCGGTAATTACAACCAATGGACTGGATGCTCTCAAAGCTATAGACAGCAATAGACCCGATATAATACTTATGGATATTATGCTCTCCAGTGACTTTGACGGCATTGAAACTGCAACAATTATAAATGAAAAATACAATATTCCTTTAATCTTCCTTACAGCTTACTCAGATGAAAAAACTGTCGAAAGGGCAAAAAAGGCAGAACCATATGGATATATACTAAAGCCTTTTAAAGAAAAGGAACTTTATACTACAATAGATATAGCCCTTTATAAATTTCACTCCAATGAGAAGTTTAAAAAACAGGAGAGGTGGTCTTCAGCAATTCTTCACAGTATTGAAGATGGAATAATTGCTACTAATCAACACGGCCTGATAGAATTTATGAACCCGGCAGCCGAAAAAATCACAGATTACCTGCAGGATGACATCAAAAATCTATCTCTGGATACAATATTTGAACTCATAGATAATAAAACCCAAACACTGATTAAAATGCCTGTTTTTTCTAAAGCATCTAATGAATCTTTCATGTTTAAAGACACCTTCATGAGCAATAAAAAAAGGGAAAGGATACCTGTAGAAGGATCCATTGCCGCAATTATAGATAAAAATGG
>CBDVAD010000423.1:0-3593 GCA_965371875.1 uncultured bacterium | reverse complement strand
ATAAGTCTGTAATTATGCTCTATAAAGATACAAAAGGGGGCATTTTTATACGGACTGAACTTAATCAGGATATCGGTTATGTCAATGGTAATAATGAATCTACAACAGGATTTATCCTGACCTGGTATGATGGTATTTCCGGAAATATGGTTGCTTCAACCAGGGAGAGGATTATCAAAAGTCTGGCTGAAAGTAAAGAAGAAGATATTATCCTTGAGGAAAAAGATAATGGATTGATGCTTCAAATGCAGAATATACATTTTCTGCCGGATAGTCCTATAATACTACCTGAAGAACGAACCCGTCTGGATGCAATAGCCAGCCTGTTAAAAGAGGCTCCAGGCAGAACTTTTCTTGTGGTTGGACATACAGCAGATGTTGGAACTGTGGAGAGTCAGTATGAACTGTCAGTGGAGAGAGCTAAATCTATTGTCGATGAGTTGATTACAAGAGGTCTGCAGTCAAAACAATTTATATACAAAGGTGAGGGGGGAACGCAGCCCATTGCCTCAAATCTGACTAATGAGGGCAGAGCACAAAACCGCAGAGTAGAGATAACTATTCTGGATTAAACAGTTTAAGAAAGTTATCTTTTACGGAAATTATAAACTCTTCTATAGGTGTTTTTCGACATTCTGCTATTGTTTCATAGGTAAAACCGATGTGACCGGGATGATTTGTTTTTCCACGTACCTTTTGGGGACTTAAATATGGGCTGTCTGTTTCTACAAAGATGGATTTTTCAGGTATTTGTGCAGCGACTTCCCTGAGATTGATATTTTTTTTATATGTTACGTTCCCTGCAAAGGAAATAGAGAGACCTAAATCCAGAAATTTTACGGCTGCCTGGTAATCAGATGAAAAACAGTGCAATATTCCACCTGCAGCAGGTGGTGTAGTTCTTAGTGTCTCTATAATTTCTTTGTCTGCATCTCTGTTATGAATAAGAACAGGAAGTTTGTATTTGTTTGCAAGTTCAATTTGTGCTTCGAACAGCTCGATCTGAAGTTTTTTAGTACCGTAATCCCAGTGCCAGTCCAGTCCTATTTCTCCAATAGCAGAGATTCTTCTGTTTTTTTTACCTAAAGAGTTTTTTGCTGTTATGTTTTTTTCAAGTTCCAGTATCAGGTTCTGTACAGAATCTTTTTCAAATTCTGATGGGTAGTTGCCGGCGGCAAATAAAATATTATTAAAACCTGAGAGTAATTCGAATCTTTCTTCGATATCCTCCATTTGGGTACCAATATCCACGGCATATTCAAGACCTGAATTAAAAGCCTCCTGTAGAACTTTTCTGGTGTTCATCTCTTTTTTTGTCATAATAAGACCATGGAAATGAGTATCAATCATCCCTGGTAGTAGATTAAACTCCACATACTGCTCCTGTTTTTTCAAGTAAAAAAATCCAACAATCCATGTTGACCAACATAACAATCAACTATAGTATAGTAACACAATTCGCCGGAGTGGTGGAATTGGTAGACACAGAGGACTTAAAATCCTCCGGCCTTAACAGCTGTACCGGTTCAAGTCCGGTCTCCGGTAATAAAAAGAGTGATGGTTTTAGACTGTCACTCTTTTTAAATTTAGGCAGTTATTCAAAATAGTCGGACTTGAACTTTAGTCATAGCAATCCGACCGAAGAATGAGGGAGGAATGCGGGGTTGCGTGGCATTTGGAACAAATGCAGCAATCAAATCCGGTCTCCGGTAAAAATAAGTCTTTATATTATAAGGACTTATTAAATGTAATTCGACTACTGGAAAGACCACTTTTCACACTTTAATAAGAGAACACGGAAATCATACATTATCGTAATTATAGAATATTATTTAAATCTTAAAGTGAGAATTTCTATACTTCATACAATTACCGTGCTAAAATAATTGCTAGAAAGTGATTCAAGGCTAAGTATGATAAAAGAGCAAGAAGTTATTCTGGGTTCAGTATTTGATGAAACTTTATCTGACAAGAGAAGAAAACCACCAAAGGATTATCACCCACCGAAACAGGAACGGGGAGAGCTACTGAAAACGTATAAGCTGAGGCTGGATGCATATAATGCCGTTTACTGGGATCAAAGGAACTGTAACTGAATATGAAAATATTGCTGAGTATGCTAATCGGACTGCTACTATGCTTTTGTACTCTAGTAAGTTGTACATCAGTTAGTAGAAATCCAATCAGCATTGATGACACAACAGTGCTGTACGGTTATACGAAACAAACCCTTATTAGAGGAAAAGAATACCGTCTTACTTATGGTGAACTACAAATAGAAGGGACACTGATCGCCTATAAACCGAAAGGAGGCATTTCTTTTCGGGGTAACGCTAAGTACAAGCTTGATTTTACTCTCGGTGCGAACAAACTATGGGGTGTAATCTCAGTTGAGGCAACCGGGATAAGAATCGATCTGCAGCACAGTGACTTTCTTATTTCTGGATTTATGGATGACAGAACGAGCAAGATACGATGCGATGTTGTGATGAGCCCTGAGAAGGTACAAGGGATATATATTGCCACAGTAGATACCAGGCAGAGAGAACTGCGAATTGCAGACTATTTATTCCAACTTAACCATGGGGACTTTCCGATAGTTGGCCATATTGGCTTCAAAAATAACCTGTACTCATACAAGCTAACCATCAATAGAAAAGAACTCACGGGTATGAAAACTTATGGGAAATTGAAAAATCGTTATGAACTACATGGTGAGGGATTGACGGATAGGGAACTGTCCTGGTTGTTGATATTGGACATTCTTACGATTATTCATCCAGATATTGGGTTTTCCGACACTGGTACCGATGTACGTCGTCAAATACTTTAGGACTGCCGCACCTTCTTTCAAAGCTATAGATTTAATACTATACTTTAACATTAACTGTTTCCTATTAGCACAATTCGGACTTATTTTAGTTTTGTTTAGGCAATCACAGGATAGGGTATTTTGCAGCTAATAACAGTCTAAAGTAAAGATTAAACATTCATATAAATTTTACACTATGTAAGTTTTAAATAGTTGTTATAAATTTACAAACCCTACTAGTAAATGTAAAATAATAGTCAGTCCATTGCTATTTACAAATTAACTTTCGCTTCTTTTGACGGGAGCATATCCCGTTACCCATGTAAATGTTGACTGTTAGCTGTTCACCCTGTAAACTAATACAATAGTTTATCATCTGAAGCTATGTTATCCGAATCAGTATTTGGAGGACAATGTTGATGGAATACGTAGGCGAAGATAAATATATTACTGTAGACGGCTACAGGATTCGGTATCAATGTGCCGGCTCCGGGGAAACCTCAGTTGTGCTGTTACATGGCCTCGGCGGGTATATTGAAAATTGGTACCTCACCATTCCCGCTTTAATAAAAGATTACACTGTTTATACCATAGATATGCTGGGCTTCGGCAGATCGGATAAGCCCCTGGACAAACCCTATACCTATCAGTTTTTTGCTCGTTTTCTTCATCGTATTCTGACAGCTTTGGGCGTAAGCAGGATGGTACTTGTGGGACACTCTCTGGGCGGCGGAACTTCGCTTCAGTATTCGATTTACTATCCGGAATCTGTGGAAAAACT
>CBDVAD010000422.1:0-3595 GCA_965371875.1 uncultured bacterium | reverse complement strand
CGAGCAGGGAGGACGCATAGCCGAGCAACAGACGAAGTCTGTGACCAGGCAACGTAGTCCCGACCAGCCCCTTCAGGGCTAAAGAAAGGAGCAGTTATTACTATCCAGCCCCGAAGGGGTGAAGTATCCTAACGAGGGGTGCAGCCCCTCGTTGGCCCTATAAAATCCTACGATCTACTTACAGCAAATATCTCTTGCAATAGGTTCTGCCGCTACTATCGCTGGATACATCGTAGGTGCAGCTGTTAGAAGCGGATGGGTACCAAACTGTACTGTAACGAGATCAACTGCTGTCATTCCCTGCTGTATGGCCAGACCAAGAATGTTGATCAGCTCACCTGCTGATTTTCCTGTTGCTACCTGAGCCCCCAGTAGAACCCCCTCGCTTTTTGAAAAAATAAGCTTGACAGTCTGAAGTGATTTATCGGGGATACTCCCCGGATGTCTGTCTATAGCACTGAATTTCCCTACAGCAATCTCAAATCCCTCATTTTTTGCAGTGGCTTCTGTTATTCCGGCTGCGCCCATTGCAAGTCCTTCAATGGCAGAGGAGAAAATGGAAATATTTCCCTTATTCTGCTTAATAAGTTTAATCCCAAAGAGATTTATACCTGTAACACGTGCATCGAAAGTTGCAGTAGACGCAAGCATCAGTTTTGTAGATTTTCTGGTAAAGAAGTCTTTATGCTCAGCACAGTCCCCGGCAGCAAAAATATCAGGCAATGATGTTCTTTGATATTCATCAGTCCAGATCGAATCATGCCTTCCCATAAAAAGACCGGCCTTTGCCGCAAGCTCAGTACTCGGTCTATATCCAATTGAAAGGATTACAGCATCTGCAGTAAGCAGATCCCCATTATCCAGCTCAACCGACTTGACCTTCCCATTCTCACCAATAATCCGCTTTACCATATGCCCCGTTTTTATATTAAGACCTCTTGAAACCAGCTGTTCATCAACAATTGCAGAAATATCTTCATCAAATGCCAGAGGAAGAACTCTCTCCATAGCCTCTACAAGGATTACATTTTTTCCAGCCTGACGGAGTTCATCACTCATCTCCACACCAATAAATCCTGCACCTATAACAACGATATTTTCAGCCCTGGAAATGGGTTCCATCATTTTCTTCAGATATTCATAGTCTTTAGGAATAATAAAAACACCTTCCTGATCAATCCCTTCTATGGGGGGAACAAAGGGGGTAGAACCTGTTGCAAATACCAACTTGTCATAGCTTATTTCATTCTTTCCTGTCAGAACCTTTTTACCTTCTACATCAACTTTAGTTACTTCCTCTATAAGAAAATCAACACCCAGTTTTTTTATGGGATCAATTCCCATCTTATTGTCATCAATCGAATCAAGAGTGGAAAAGATGTAAGGAATACCACAGGGAACCAGTGAGATTTCCTCTTTTCGAACAACAAGAACACTTTTATCAGGGTGTGAAAGTTTAGCAGTTTTAGCAGTTATTAAACCTGCAGCGGAACCACCAATAATAACAACATCATATTTCATATATGCCTCCAATCAAATTATAAGTACAATATAATACTTTAATTTGATTAAAGTAAACATTTATTGAATTAAATTTCACATTATTTATAAATAAATCACATTAATATTACAGAATACCTCGGGTATAGCCTCCATCCACTGCAATTACCTGTCCTGTAATAAAACCTGCATTCTCTGAGGCAAGAAAAGCTGCCAGACTTCCCAGTTCATGAGGTTGACCAACTCTTCCTGCAGGAATACCTGAGCCAAGGGCTTCCAGGTCTAAGCCCAGATCCCTCAAACGCCCGGTCTCAATATACCCCGGAAGAATTACATTGACAGTTATACCATTACCGGCTACTTCACTACTGATAGACTTGGACAATCCAAGCAAGCCGGCCCTGATACTATTTGAAAGAATCAGACCGGGAAGTGGCTCTTTGGCAGTCATCGATGCAATCATTATAATACGGCCCCATCCATTAGTTTTCATTGAGGGTAAAACATTTTCTACTGTGGAAGTAACGCTGAGAAAAAGATTCTTAAAAGATTCGGTCCACATTGCTTCATCTGTATCCTTAAAATCTGCCTTGGGCGGACCTCCTGTATTTGTAACAAGGATATCAATTTCACCAAGTTTTTCCCTTACTTCTGTAATCATTCTTGAAATATCATCACTCTTTGAGATATCACCACAAACAGGGATCGCTCCTATTTTTTCAGCTGCAGCCTCAAGCTTCTGTCTGTCTCTTCCACAAATTGCTACCTTTACACCATTATCTCTGAGTTCTGAAGCAACACTAAAACCCAGGCCTGATGATGATCCAAGAACAAAGGCTGTTTTCCCGTTAATGCCAAAATCCATTACTTATCCTCATCGACTTTAAACTTATTTACTTCACTCTCAAGAGAAACAGAAGCTTCATCCAGAGTATTTGTAAGATTAGTTAGCTCAGTTAAAGCCAGTGAAATCTCTTCTGTACCGGAAGAAATTTCATCCATCGATCCCAGAGCTTCTGAAGAAACCCTGGTAAGCATCTGCATAGATTTAACAACAGAGGAAGTTCCAGAGGACATTTTTACAGAACCCTCCTTAACCTCAACTGTTACATTGTTTAAAAGCTGCATAGCCTCAAGAATCTGCTCTCCACCCTTTGAAAGCTCCAGAGTCGATGTATCAATTTCAGCAAGAGCTTCAGATACTGCTATAACCTCTGTAAGTATCTTTTCGAATGCAGTACCAGTTTCTTTACTGGATCCGGCTGCAGCAACAATCTTGTTTACTATCTCATTAAGCTCATTGCCTATTCCTTTCGCATTTTCTGCAGAAGTTTCGGCAAGTTTTCTAATCTCATCTGCTACTACTGCAAATCCCTTTCCGGCATCCCCGGCATGAGCAGCTTCTATGGCAGCATTCATAGACAAAAGATTAGTCTGGGAGGCTATTCCGTTTATTACATTTACCATCTCGGAAATCGCACCAATACTGCTGTTTACATCATCAACTATCTTAGTTGTTTCAGCAAGTTTCTCCCCGCCAAATTTTGTTATAGTAACTAATTCATCAGTTGCTTCTTTCTTGTTTCTGGTTATACCTGCAACATTTACCAGAGATGCTACCATCTCATTAATAGATGCAGTTGATTCCTCTACTGCACTGGATTGATCCCCTATCTGGTTTCCCAAATTACCAATAACTTCCTGTATTTGAGTAATAGCTTCTGATGTTGCATATATATTTTCATCCAGAGTTGTAAACTGATTTTTTACACCGTTAACATTAGCTGATATCTCTACAACAGCAGCCGATGTCTGCTCTGCAGTCGCAGAAAGAGATTCCTTTGCATCGACTGTAAGCTTTGTAGCTGATTTTATATTAACAATAATGTGCTTCATTTTATAAAGAAACTCGTTAAAACTTATTGCAAGCTCACCAATTTCGTCCCGGGATCCTACTTCAAGATCCGTTGTAAGATCCCCCTCTCCCTGGGAGATATCCCTCAACATATCTCTCACCTTTACCAAAGGCCGTACAGCAGTAAAGTTTACAATAAAATACATTATAAATTGGAGAAAAAATCAGCCATTGCTCAGG
>CBDVAD010000421.1:0-3615 GCA_965371875.1 uncultured bacterium | reverse complement strand
CGTTGCCGTACATTCCGTCTCCGGTTATGCCGGCCCTGTTACCGTGGCTGTCGGCCTCGACAAAAATGCAAAAATCGTCGCTGCGGCAATTGTCAAACACACCGAATCGCCCGCTTTCTTCCGAAAAGTCCTTGCCAATGGTTTTCCCAAAAAATATATCGGTAAAAGTTATAGTTTTATTTTACTCTCAACTGTAAAGAGCTTATAAGGCAAGTTTCCTTGCCTTATAACGGTTTCCCATGAATTATTTCCATGGAATATTTTTATCAATTATTTTAATTACTGCTTCTTTTCTTAATTCTTCAATAACTTTCTCTGTAACCTGGGCAAATGCCTGGTTGACTTTCTGTTTTTGTAAATTCTGACCAATATACTGAGCCACCGTATCTGGAGTAGATGGATCTATAGGATCAGTTAATTTTAAAAATCTTGCTGATCTTTTTTCAGTAATAACTACTATATGGTAACCGGAGTTGGACTGATAAACACCGTGGATACCTTCCATAGGAAGATTAAAAACTGTATCTAAGAAGTTATTACCTAGCAATTGAATATGAGTTTGATTATCTCTGGTTAAGAGACCTAGTATACCGCCATTTGCTGCAGAATATTTATCTTCACTTACTTCCTGTACAAGTTCTTCAAAAGTTTTTTTACCCTGTTTTATTTGAACCATAGAGTCATCCGCCAGCTTTTTAGCAGCCTTTGCTTCTTCTTCTGTCTTGCCCTGGGTACTAAAATATATATGTTTTACTCTAACCATATCAGGATTAACAAATTTAGCTTTATTACTGTTATAGAAGCTTAGAATTTCTTCCTGAGTTGGAGGAGCTTCGAGTTTTTTTAGATCATCAGCTCCTGCTTTTTTAATATATTCCTGTAAAGTAAATTGATATACTAATCCCTTTAAAACTTCATCCCATGGTAATTTATATTGGGCAGCAACTGCTTCTTTAATCTGCTGATCTGTAGCATTAGCTCCAGCCTGTTGTTTTAACATATCCATGATTTGACTTTCTGATATAATAATTCCTTCTCTGGCAGCTGCCTGCATAATAAGTTCATTATTAATAATTGAATCTAAAACCTGATCTTTTTCTTCGTCTGTCATTTCCTGCTTATGCTGTTTTTCTGCCAGTGCAAGCTTCTCTTCCAGATAATTCAGTTTTATTTGATGGGTTCTAAATAATTTAACCTGAGCTACAATTGGGTTAAAGGCGGACTCAGCAGATATATTTGTTATGCATCCTAAGAATGATAACATAATTATAATTTTTTTTATTTCGAACTCCATTATTTAATGTGTAGTTTGATGGTAGGAAAAGTTATAATCACTGTCAAGCAAATTTTCCGAAACAATGGAAAACCAGAAAGCCACATCAGCAATAACGACTCAATCCTCCCCCCCCAAGAACCGAATATACAGAATTACCCTATCCGGTTCTTCAGAATCCTTCCGATCTAACGTGCTTTCATAGCTCACTCAGTGTAATCTAATCCATTTGAATATCTGATGTGATAAAGTTATCCAAAGGAGTCCAATCAGTAATTATATTATCAGTTAAAACCAGGGATTCTAAATTTGTGAGATTCGATAATGGGGAGATATCCTTATAATTCCTTTTTGCTTTTCAAAAATCTACGCGGAATAATACGCCCGGTTCTATTCATATATTCAATATAATCGGAACCGAATCTTAACTTAAGATCTTTTTCCTTAATCGCCTGCCCTTTTTACTATGCACATATCCGTGTTTTATCTGTGATCAAACATTCTTCTCTCTTCTGTTTCTGCAGCAACAAAGGGTTTAAATGAAGATGAAGAGTGATTGCCACTACAGGATCACGAAACGGCTTCGCCTGCACGACGGGACTTGAGGACGGAGGTTGAGGTCCCTTCGAGATACCTCAGGACAGGTATAGAAACCGTAGATCAGAAGAAACTTGAGAGCTCCCTTCTCTTTCTTTTTGCCTGCATACCTTAACCCCATATAATGTCGTGAACCGCCCTTACTTTTACTATGCATGTCGTGTTCTTGTCGTGGGAGATGAATCTTCTCTTTTCTCAGATTTAATGAATGGAGAGTGATTTCCCACTACGGGATCACGAAGCGGCTTCGCCTTCACGACGGAGAATTAGGGTCCAGGTATGGGGTATTAATAATAATTTCTTTTTTTCTTTTTGCCTGCATACCTCAGCCCCATATAATGTCGTGAACCGCCCTGACTTTTACTATGCATGTAGTGTTTTGCCCAGACTTTTACCATATATGTCGTGGGAGATGAATCTTCGCGTTTTCTCAGGCTGTAAGAGTGATTTTGGACTTCCCCTGAAAAGGTAGACAGTTAGTTAAGCTACATTGCTCTCATAATCTGTTGGTGTGACATATCCAAGTGTAGAATGAATTCTTCTGCGGTTATAATACACTTCAATATATTCGAATACTGCTTTTCTTGCCGTATTTCGATTTTCAAACATAATACCTTGAATCAGTTCCCATTTCAACGTTTTAAAAAATGACTCTGCTGGAGCATTATCCCAGCAATTCCCCCTTCTACTCATACTCTGGATCATCCTGTAATGCTTTAATTCTTTTCTAAACACCTTACTACAGTATTGAACGCCTCTGTCAGAATGAAACAAGACTCCTGGTGCTGGATTCCTATATGCCACAGCCATTTTAAATGCTGACACAACAAGAGCTGCTGATATTGTCGTATTCATTGACCATCCAATTACTTTCCTTGAATATAGATCAATGATCACACAGAGATAAAGCCATCCTTCACCTGTCCACAAGTATGTGATATCGCTTACCCAGACCTGATCTTTTCTTGCAGGATTGAACTCTCTCGCAAGAAGATTCTTCGGCACAGGATGCTTGTGGTCGGACTTCGTTGTAATTTTAAAACGTTTCCGTCCTCGTGCATTCAATGAATTTAAACGCATCAGCCTTGCTATTCGATTTTTACCAATACTACGGTATCGATTTCCTATCTCTACTACGAGCCGAGGACTTCCATATCTATATTTGTGTTCTTCCTGAATCTCTCGTAAAAGGTTCACAATGAAAATGTTTTCCTTTTCCAGTGAACTAATTTTCCGCTTTTTCCATGCATAAAAGCCGCTACGGGAAACTTCTAAAACTGAGGCCATTTTCTGTATTGAATACAATCTTGAATGATTATCCATATACTGAAATATCATCTCTTTGGTCTTGAGAAAATGGCCATAGCCTTTTTTAAGATATCTCGCTCTTCTTTTGCTTCTGCTAATTCTTTTTTCAACTTGAAGAGTTCTTCATCACGGGGATTTCCATTCCCAGGAAAAGCTTTTTCTGTATCTGCAATATATTCTTTGTTCCAACGACTTAATTGATCGCGTGGAACTCCAAAATCTTGAGCTACTGCTGTTATACTTTTATCATCATGCAGCCTCAAGTATTCAACACATTCCGTTTTAAATTCTTTTGTGTACGTTCTTCTTTGCTTTGCCATAAAGCCTCCTTAATTGTTTTACATGAGGCTTAACTTTATGTCCACTGAATCAGGGAAGGTCCATTTCCCACTACGGGATCACGAAGCGGCTTCGCCTTCACGACGGAGAATTAGGGT
>CBDVAD010000420.1:0-3629 GCA_965371875.1 uncultured bacterium | reverse complement strand
GGACAGGTACTGGCTTTTAGAGATATTACGGAAAAACACAAACTATCCCAGACAATATCCTACCAGGCAAAACACGATACTTTAACCGGACTTTTAAACAGAGACTGGTTTTCAAAAGTTCTGGAAGAATTAATTGATGATGCTATTACGGACCTGAACAGTCATGCCTTCCTTTATCTTGATCTGGATCAGTTCCGTGTAGTAAATGAGGTTTGCGGTCATACGGCAGGGGATGAAATGCTGTTGACAACGACAAGTATAATCAACAAAGTCATACGAAGCAGTGATACATCTGCACGATTAGGGGGAGACGAATTTGGAATACTCCTGAAAGGCGCACACCTTCAACAGGCACTATTTATAGCAAAACGACTCCAGTCCAGATTGATAGAAAGCAAGGTAATAAGAGATGATCAGGTTTTTAATATATATACCAGCATTGGTATAGTTATGATCAATGAAAATTCAAAAGATCTTCAGTCTGTACTTGCTGCTGCGGATGATGCATGCTTTATTGCCAAAGATGAAGGCGGTAAGAAAATTACTGTTTACAATGATGATGAGAATACATTTGTAAAAAGACGTGGAGAAATGCGATGGATTTCCCGGTTGACAAAGGCTCTGGAAGAACACCAGTTTGAGCTCTTTTTTCAACCAATTGAACCACTTGATTACAGTACAACAGAGCTTAAAAAGGGTGAAGTTCTGATTAGAATGAAGGATGGAAATAATGGATACATTCCTCCTTCCGACTTCCTCCCCTCTGCAGAACGATACAAACTGATGCCTGCAATAGACAGATGGGTTATAAACAATGCATTAATGAACCACAAGCTTTTAAGTGACATTTTAGGTAAAGAGAACAACCCGTATATGTTCAGTATTAACCTCTCTCCGGATTTTCTTGCTGATGAGGCTTCTCTGGATTTCATCATCTTTAAACTTGAAGAATTCGAAATAAATCCTGAGAATATTTGTTTTGAAATAACAGAAACAACAGCAATTGGAAATATAAAGACTGCTACAGATTTTATCCACAAACTGAAAGATATTGGCTGCCTGTTTGCTCTGGATGATTTTGGGAGTGGTTTCTCATCTTTCAACTACCTAAAAAACCTTCCTGTCGATTTTCTAAAAATTGATGGGATCTTTGTGAAGGATATGGATGAAGATTCGGTTAACAGGGCAATGGTAAAAGCTATAAACAGCCTTGGGCAGGTAATTGGATTAAAAACAATTGCAGAATTTGTCCGAAATCCACAGATAATTGAAGAGTTAAAAGATATTGGAGTTGATTATGTACAAGGCTATGAAATCGGTAAACCTGAACCAATATCAAAACTAATTGACTCCTACGCTAAGAAGGTCAGGTAAAGACGTTACATGCAAGGTCTGTACATGAACATGCATCGTCTATACGGAAATATTAAATGATTATATTAATGGGCATCAAACACTCAGGAAAAACCAGTCTGGGCAAAATGACTGCGGCTGCTTTAAACCTTCCTTTCTTTGATCTGGATGATCTGCTGGAAGAACAATACTCAAAAGAGAGGCTATTCAGCTTCCGGGAACTATACATTAAACTGGGAGAAACAGGATTCCGAGGTCTTGAAACGAAATCAGTGCAAAGCATCTCCATGAAAAGTGAGGGTATTCTTGCTTTGGGTGGTGGAACAATTGAAAATATAAGTGCAATGAAAACAGTAAAAAAAGCAAACTTACTTGTTTTTCTTGATATTAAAGAAGAAATACTTTTTAAACGTATAAAAGAAAACGGATTCCCCTCTTTTCTGAAAAAATCTCCAAAAAAATTATTTCATAAACTCTTTATAAAAAGAAGAACAATGTACAGTGAAGCTGCAGATATCACACTGAAGCTGACAAATGAAAGCACAGAGGATATACTACAACTCCTTATAAAAGAGATCGAGGATAAATTATGAGCGGCAGCAGTTTTGGAAAACTATTTAAAATTACGACATTTGGCGAATCCCACGGCAAAGGTGTAGGTGTTATAATCGATGGCGTTACACCTGGAATTATAATCAGTGAAACAGATATACAGTATCAACTGGATAGAAGAAAACCAGGACAATCCAGTATTACAACCCAGCGAAAAGAATCTGATAAAATACACATACTCTCCGGGGTATTTGAGGGCAAAACTACCGGGACACCTATGAGTCTGATACTCTATAACGAGGATCAGATAAGTTCTGATTACAACTCCATAAAGGATTTGTTCCGTCCTGGACATGCTGATTACACATATTTGAAGAAATACGGTGTTAGAGACCATAGAGGAAGTGGAAGAGCCTCGGGGAGAGAAACATCTGCAAGAGTAGCTGCAGGTGCTGTAGCCATGAAGATCCTGAAAACAAAAGGGGTTAATATTACAGCCTATACAATTAAGGCGGCTGGTATTAACTGTGTTGAACGGGATCTTACAATTATTGAGCAAAACGATATGAGAGCCTGTGACAGCAAAGCTGCAATTGCAATGAAAAAAAGGATTATTGCCCTTGCAGATGAAGGTGATAGTGTCGGCGGTATTGTTGAATGTATTGTGACAGGTGTAAACCCTGGCATCGGGGAACCGGTTTTTGATAAGATCGATGCAGAACTTGCAAAAGCAATGGTATCCCTTGGGGCGGTAAAAGCAATTGAGTTTGGTTCCGGTTTTGCCTGTGCGGATATGAAAGGCAGTGAGCACAATGACGACATGGATAAAAATGGATTTAAAACCAATAATGCAGGCGGGATAATCGGCGGCATTACAACTGGAGAAGATATTATTTTTAGAATTGCTGTAAAACCTACATCCTCTATCAGTAAGAAACAGTCAACTGTAAACATTGAGGGAAAAGAGCAGTCCATAAAGACAGAAGGAAGACATGATCCATGTATATGCCCCAGGATAATTCCGGTTGTAGAGGCCATGACAGCTTTGGTTTTAGTAGATATGTATAAAAGAGAAGCCGCACTCCTGTCATGAAAGTCGGATACTTTCAATTTAATCCACAATTTGGAAAATTAGAGAAGAACAGAGAACAAATTAAAAAAGCTTTGGTAAAAGTCGATGCTGATTTAATTGTTCTTCCGGAACTGCCTGTGAGCGGCTATTTCATATCAGGTAGATTGGAAGCAGAAAAACTTGCCGAACCGATTCCAGGACCAACCACACAATTACTTCATAATATATCCAAACAGACAGGAACTCATTTTGTTACAGGATTGCTGGAGAAACACAACAATTCTCTTTATAATAGCGCTGTGGTAATCGGCCCGGAAGGCCCGGTGACAACATACAGGAAGGTACATCTTTTCTATGAAGAAAAGAAATACTTCAGTCCCGGACAGGGATTTGTTACTGTCAATATAAAAGGTGTAAAAGTTGGAGTATTGGTCTGTTTCGACCATCTGTTCCCTGAAGCTGCCCGTACATTGGCTCTACGAGGGGCTCAAATAATATGCCACCCATCCAATCTGGTCCTGCCTGAGATTGCACAACTTACAACCAGAGTACGTGCCCTGGAAAACAGAGTATTCTGGATAATGGCCAACCGGTACGGTTCCGAAACAAAAGGGAATAAAACTCACAAATACACAGGAGAAAGCCAGATAAT
>CBDVAD010000419.1:0-3667 GCA_965371875.1 uncultured bacterium | reverse complement strand
GCCTGGTCGGGACTTCGTCCCTGCTCGGCTATGCGACCTACCTGCTCGGCAATGCGTCCTAAGGAGATAATATGGTATCAGGTTTATTGGCAGTTGGAGTAACAACATCTATCTTTATCATCCTTTCTGCTGTTCTGCTTGTAGCTGAAAAGTATCTTGCAGACTACGGTGATTGTGTAATTACTATCAATGAAGGGACATCTGTTCTGGAACAGAAAGGGGGCTCAACCCTCCTGTCTTCTTTGATAGATAACAAGGTATTTATCCCGTCAGCCTGTGGAGGGAAAGGTTCCTGCGGTTTCTGCAAGGTGGAAGTACACATCGGTGGTGGACCTGTCCTACCGACGGAGACCCCATTTATAACCAGAAAAGAGATCAAATCGGGAGTCCGCCTTGCCTGTCAGGTAAAAGTTAAACAGAACCTTGAAATTGCTATCCCTGAGAGTCTTCTCAGTGTCAAAGAGTATGACGCCACAGTGGGTTCGGAACGGTACCTTACCCATGATATTAAAGAGGTGACCTTTAATCTGATTGAACCCTCAGAAATAGAGCAGCAGCCGGGGCAGTATATTCAGATCCGTGCACCTGGACCGGATGGGCCAATTTTTAGAGCATATTCAATCAGCTCTCCTGCATACGAGAAGAACAAAGTGCAGCTTATGGTGCGCCTTATCCCGGGAGGTATTGCATCTACTTATATTCATGAGCTTAAGGTCGGGGACAAGGTAATGTTTACCGGTCCCTACGGAGAATTCAAGCTTTCAGAAGATGAAGCAACAGATATAGTCTGTGTAGGCGGTGGTGCAGGAATGGCACCCATATCCAGTATTATACATTATGTATATTCAAAATGGGCAAACAGGACAGTGTATCTGTTTTTTGGCTGTCGTACTACAAAGGATGTTTTTTATCTTGATGAGTTTAAGAAATTAAGAGAGAAATATCCTGATTTTAAAATAATATATGCCCTGTCTGATCCCATTGGGGAAGGTGAAGTGTGGGATGGAGAGACTGGATTTATCCATCTTTCTGTGGATAAGCATTTGGAATTCGGCAAAAAAAATCAGGCATTTTTATGCGGGCCTCCTCCAATGATAGAGGCTGTAACTGATGTTCTGGGGGAGAAGGGACTGAAGCCGGAGGATATCTTTTACGATAAGTTCTAGATTGTATGGGTTTTTATTTAATATGGAGGTAAGACCATGGCATTTGTCAGTATAGGAGATATTCTGGATAAAGCAGCTGATTTCGAAAGAACTCTGGAGCTGTACTATATCGAGATCCGTGATAATACACCAAACAATGGGGTGAAACTGCTGACTTACTATCTTAGCAGACACCGGAGGCATTTACGGGATGCTATTAATAATATAGAAAAAACTGATCTGAATAAGATTAGAAAAGTGAAACTTAAATATGAAGTTGGTCACTATTTTGTGAAAGAGTTTCATCCTATGAAAACCCCTGTAACAGATGTTGGCGGAGATGAACTCCTGGAAGCTGCAGTTGGATATGACAAAAAACTCATTGCCCTGTATGAAAAAATCCAGAATCAACCCATCCCTGAAGGAACCAGGAATTTTATTGGAAGTCTGATCAGCATTGAACAGAAGGATATTGTAATGTTGAAAAAGACTATGGCAACCCACTATTACTAACCAGGATGTTTAATGGCCACCTATCAGCTTAAGGGATATACCCTGTCAGTTAAACCAGGCGAAACACCGGGTACACCTGAATTTGATGACAAAATGCTTCTGTCTAATATGCGCTGGTTTATAAGTGTTCGATGGATAGTAATTTCGGTATTTATCATAAGCGGAGTTATAGGCAGAGTATTTTCAGATAATCTTTTGGGCATTGGTTTTATTCTTCCGGTAATGCCGCTGTTTTTTATGGCCGGTTTTCTGGTTATTATAAATACCTGTTTTTTTCTTATCAGCCGCAATATTGCAGAAGACGATCATCGAAGTATTGCAATTACCCTCTGGATACAAATTGTCCTTGACCTTGTTTTTGTCACCAGTCTGGTCTACTTCATCGGTAGTACAGATACCTTTATCCCGTTTATCTATCTTATACATATAGTCATTTCCTGTATCTTTTTCTCAAAATCCAGGAGTATCTTTGTAGTTTTAATCGCCTCTTGCTTTTATCTTGCATGTGTCTTTCTTCAGAATAGATCGATTCTACAGCAACAGACTATACTGATTTCAAGTGCTCAGGAGGAACTATGGACGCCACTAATCAGATCTTTTTTTGCTCTTTCGGCTGTCATTATCTGGTTTATTCTCTGGTATTTCATATCAACCTTATCAAGCTATGTCAGAGAAAGAGATTCTTCATTACGAATTGCAAACCGGAAACTGCAGCTGGCTGATATAGAAAAAACAAGACAGGTTTTAATAACGACTCACGATCTAAAGGCTCCTTTCGCAGGGATTGAGAGCAATATAAGTGTTTTGAAATACCTCCATTGGGATGAACTTCCTGATTCCTGTCGCGATCTACTTGATAAAATAGAAGTACGATCAAAAACACTCAGAGAAAGAATTAAACAGATTCTGGATCTTGGCAACCTTAGAACAAAAATAGATAATAATATTGAAATTGGTCCGGTGAGTTTAAAGAAAATTTTTGACAATGTCATAGGAGATATTGCTGATCAAATACTTGAAAGAAATATTAATCTGGACACAGAAATAACAGATGTTACGGTAAACAGCAACGAAGAAAAACTACGAATACTTTTCTCAAATCTTGTCTCTAATGCGGTTTTTTATACACCGGAAAACGGTAGAATTGAGATCAAAATGAAAGATCTGAAGAACGAGGTGGTAGTGATTGTAAAAGATACAGGAATAGGAATATCAGATGAGTATCTGGATAAAATATTTAACGAGTATTTCAGGACCCCGGAGGCTGTTAAATTTAATAAAATGTCTACAGGTCTGGGTCTTCAAATAGTTAAAACTATTGCAGAGCAGCTTCATCTTTCCATTACAGTGGAAAGTGAAAAGGATAAAGGCACTGCCTTTACAGTAGGTATAAAACATTAAAAGCGGAGGTTAATATGATTAAAATAAAACTGGTAGATGACGATCTGGAAATAACTGAGAACATCATGGCTATACTCAAGTCAGAGGGCTTTCATGTAGAAGCATGTAATGAGCTTAAAGGAGCTATTGAATTCATTAAGGACGGAATCCCGGATCTTCTTATTCTTGATGTGATGTTTCCGGAAAATCCCGCCGGAGGGCTGGATCTGGCAAGAGAGGTACGGACCCATGATGACCTGTTAAAAATTCCTGTTATCCTCTTTACCAACATCAATCAGGAACTTCCAATGGGTTTTTCCAGGGATGATATTGATGATGAGTGGATGCCTGTACAGGCATTTATGGAAAAGCCAATAAATCCAGGTGAGTTAATTGAAAAAATTAAAGAACTGCTTGGATAACCTTTACATTTTCAGCATTCTGGTTATTGTTACATAATTATATATATTTACTTTTATTGTTATATTTTTTGAAATATTTATACTTTTCATTTGACTTAATCCTATGTAATTTATAATATACCTTACCAAGGAAGTAATATACTTGGAGTATCTGGTAGTATGTATTGGTAAGGAACATAAATAATGAAGAAACAGAAAAAAAAAGAG
>CBDVAD010000418.1:0-3676 GCA_965371875.1 uncultured bacterium | reverse complement strand
CTCGCTCAGGAAACGGCGGCCATGTCTGGATATTTTTTGAAAACAATATATCCGAGTAGGAAATTCAAATATCTGATTGGAGGAGAAGAAAATGAGTAAATATAATCCTGAATATATAGATGATGAAGAAAGAGAAATGATGGAATCTTTTGAATCAATAGATGTAACCGAATTGAAACCGCCAACAAAGGCAGAACAAGAAGAGTTTAAATCTGTAGCAAAAGAATTTATTAAAACAAACACAAAGATGAACATCCGTATTGATCCATTTGAACTTGAGAAAATCAAAGAGCAAGCTGAACTAGCAGGATTGAAATATCAAACATTCATTAAGAGCGTTTTGCATAAGTATATAACCGGCCAACTTGTAGAAAAAGATAAAATGGCTGAATAACAAAGCGCTGGAACAGATTGCGATGTTTTGAAATGATTAGAATTTTAACAATGAATTAGGAATAGAGTTCAGGGTTACTGCGCAGTAGTTCAGCTTAAAGTTATGTGTACAAAAAGGGAATCATAAAAATGAAAAAACTATCTTATAGCTATGGAATTGCATTATGTATTGCTGTCGGAAGTATTGCTGTATTTTCATCTTCATACATACCTATTGGTGCAGTTGCAATATCCATAATATTGGGAATAGCAATAGGTAATATTTCGAAATTAAATAAAATATTTGATATAGGGATAAGCTTTAGTGAAAAAAAATTGCTTTCCTTAGCAATTGCATTGATGGGTGTTAATTTAGATTTTATGATTTTAAAAGATATTGGTTACAAATCGATAATCTTAGTTATTTCCGCTTTATTTGTCACGATTAGCTCGTCTATTATTCTTGGAAAAATATTCAAATTTGACAAGAAATTTGCTCTTTTATTAGGTATTGGAAATGGCGTTTGCGGCAGTTCTGCGATTGCTGCAACTGAACAGATTATTGGTGCGAATGAAGAAGAAGTTGGGCTGTCTATTGCTATAGTAAATTTTATGGGAACAATTGGGATATTTCTAATACCGTTTATCGCAAAATTTATTCTTCATTTTTCTGATATTAATTCTGGACTATTGGTAGGAAATACATTACAAGCAGTTGGTCAGGTTGTGGCTGCAGGTTTCTCTATAAGTGATTCTGCTGGACAAATTGCAACAATAGTAAAAATGACAAGGATATTAATGCTTCTCCCATTGGTTTTTACTCTTATTTTTGTTTTTTTAGATAAAAGTAAATCTGGTAATGATCAAGTAAAGAAACCTATGATCCCAATGTTTATAATTGGGTTTGTATTATTCTCTCTATTACCGAATTTTAATCTAATTCCAAAAGAGCAAGTAAAAAACATTGCTCACATTAGTCATTATTTACTTGTCATTGCAATGGCTGGTGTTGGTCTTAAAATTAAGTTTCAAAGCATTGTGAGAGATGGAAAATCTGCTTTGACTATTGGAGGGCTTATTTTCTTAATACAAATATTGTTTAGTGCTGCAATGATATCCATATTTAATCAAAACACATAATAAATCACTGCACTGGATTTTTACTTTGCTACGCTCCTTAAAAACCAGTGAGTTCAAACGTTAAAAAGCAAATGGGGCCAAACTCTCTCTGGCTTATGGAATGGCTCACAGAGAAAATCGAGATTAAAGAAAATATGAAAGATGCAGGACGATACATTTGTTTTATACGTAATGTCGGGAAAAGATCTCGAGTGTTCACAGTTGCTGGGGGATCGAATCTCTTGAGTTTTGTGATTATTAGCAACGGCATATATCCACTACCTAATCATACATGTATTCGAATACACCATCTTTATGAGATTTATTTATTGTTTTACCGGTAGGATCTAAGTAAATTAAAATAAGAGTAGAGGTATAACTTTCAGGAGGTAAACTGGAATGGCCTTAAGAATGATTGTTACCGTCAAACAGGTTCCGGATACCCAGAATCTTAAAGGTGAGGCGATGACTCCTGAAGGAACAGTAAACAGGGGGGCGCTTCCGGCAATTGTGAATCCTGAAGATCTTAACGCACTGGAAGAAGCACTCAGAATCAAAGAAACTGTTGATGGCAGCATTATCGTATTAAGCATGGGGCCTCCTTCCGCGACTGAAGCCCTTAAGGAATGCTTCTACAGAGGCGCGGATGATCTTGTTCTTTTAAGTGATAAGGTCTTCGCCGGCGCTGATACTCTGGCAACATCATTCACATTAAAATCTGCAATTGAGAAACTGGGGGATTATGATCTTATTCTATGCGGCCGCCAGGCAATAGACGGTGATACTGCACAGGTGGGACCACAGCTTGCTGAAAAACTGAATATAAATCAGTTAACCAGAGTTACTGAGGTGCTGGAGGTTACTGATAATCCCGGAGGATTTATCAAAGTAAAAAGAAGCACCGAATATGGATTTGAAATTCTTAAAAGCCCCTTTCCGGTGCTCCTTACTCTCACAGGGGAAGCCAATCTCCCACGGCCTCCGGATATACATCGAATGCTCGGTTTTAAGGATATGCCTTTTACCAAAGATGATAAGAAATTATCCGGGAAGGAGATTAAAAAGAAACTGGTTTCTGAAACGTCTCATTTTACAATCTGGACAAATAAGAGTTTACAGGCGGAACCTGCACTATGCGGAATGTCGGGGTCGCCGACAAAAGTAAAAATTATTGAAAATATTGTCCTTACCGCCAATGGTGTTAAGGAAGTTCAAAATACTGACAATGGTATAGATGCACTCATTCATGAACTAAAGAAGGAGCACATAATCGGTTAAGAGCTATGGGAGATAAAGGAGATGTCAGAAATATCCGGTATCATGGTTTTTATTGAACATACTCACGGCAGGGTGGCCGGTGTCAGCCTGGAACTTCTCTGCAAGGCAGGAGAACTTGCAGATGAGCTCCATACTTTTGTAACTGCAGTCGCCGTCGGGCACAGATTGAAGGATGAGCTGAAAGCGCTGGGTGCCTATGGATGCAGCAAAGTCTACTATATTGATGAGCAGAGACTCGAACATTTTACTTCCATTCCCTTTGCAAAAAATGTTGCCGGGGTTATAAAAAAATACAAGCCCCTGATTGTTCTTTTCGGGGCGACTACAATGGGACGTGATATTGCACCCAGAGTAGCATCCGAGCTTAAGTGCGGGCTGACTGCTGACTGTACGGACCTCCAAATAGGTGATTATGACCCTAAAGAATCGGAACATCAAAACAGGCTGCTGCAGATAAGGCCTGCCTTTGGAGGAAACATCATTGCAACAATAGTGTCTCCCGAAAGCTTTCCCAGTATGGCTACCGTACGTCCGGGGGTTATGGCAATGAAGAAACCTGAACCGGAACGAAAGGCAGAAGTATTAAAGGAAAAAAATGTATTAATCCCTGAAGACTACATTACGGAAGTAATAGATATAATAGATGAAGAGAAGAAGGTAAATCTCCAGGCGGCCAGGATAATTGTATCCGCAGGAATGGGAGCTGCTTCAGGAAACGGGCTGGAACTGGTAAGAAACCTGGCAGAAACTCTGGGAGGTGAGCTCGGATCATCCCGGCCCATGGTTGATCTGGGGTATCTGCCGAAGGCACACCAGGTCGGACAGACAGGGACCACTGTACGGCCTAATCTTTATATTGCCTGTGGAATCTCGGGACAAATTCAGCACAGAGCGGGAATGTCGGAAT
>CBDVAD010000417.1:0-3679 GCA_965371875.1 uncultured bacterium | reverse complement strand
AGTGGTTTTTGTTTTGTTTTTTCAAAAGAAAAAATTGACTGGGCAACTCTAAGGATAAGAGAAATAAGTCTTATTTGTCCGGTAGATGCTATTTTCGCAAAGTCCCGGGTCAAATGATTGTACTTAAAATTATCTCTATGAGGTCCTGTTGTTGTAGTTCCCAATACAAAATCTGTATCTGTTTTAGATTCAAGTCTGGCTGCTGCCTCTTCGACACTGGCACAGTTTTTCCAGGAGGGAAGATATTCTATAAATAAGTCTTCGTCAAAACCTGAAATCTCTCTAAACAGGGGTGAAAATGTTTTATTAAAGTCATCTATAGTACTTAATCTACTGTTTTGAAGTTCCAGACCAGCTGCAGCCAGCTGATAATTATAAATATCCAGAACTTCCCGTTTTCCATTTTTTATCTCAATATTTCGTAGTCTTAATATCTTCCTGTAATTTCTAAGACTATCTATATACCCGGAATCATAGAGGCTTATAGTCTGATTAAAAAACCATCTCCTTCGTTCCGGAGTTCCATTTACAAAAGTAAGATCTTCATGGGAAAAAATAATACAGGGTATATTTTGTATGAGATCTTTTCTGTCTCTTACAGCTTTACCATTATAACTTATCTTTTTTATTTTTCCTGAAATATTGACTGATATGGAATTTGAAATTTCACCCTGCCTGGTATATTCACCATACAGGGTCATCTCTTTACTGTTATGCTTTATAATCAGGTTTTCCTGGCGTGTCCTGAAAGAAGAACCATAACTGAGAATATATACGGCTTCCAGAAAATTACTCTTTCCCTGTCCGTTCTCGCCGGTAAGAAAAATTTCTTTATTGTTAAGCTCAACAGTCTGATTTTCCAGATTTCTAAAGTCAAAAGTCTTTAGAGAGGTAAAACCCATTAGTAATCAGCCATTAATCCAGCTGCATAGGCATTACTATATGAAAATAGTCTTTTTCCGGTACTGATATAATAGATATTGCCTTATTTGCTTCAGTAAATTTGATGGTTATTTCCTTTTCCTCAATAACCTTAAGGGGTTCAAGAAGATAAAGATAATTTAGAGCAACTGTAAGACCGTCTCCCTCATAATCACAGGAAATTTCTTCTTTAGCTACACCTATTTCACTTTCTTCTGAATTCAGGGTAATAGTTCCTGTTGAAAATGTCATATATATTCTTCTTGATTTCTGCTCAACCAGCAAAGAAACTCTTCTTAAAGCTTCTATAAGGTCATGTTTATTTACATTTATATTAAATTCCTGATGTTCAGGTATTACCCTGTTGTAATTAGGAAACTGACCATCAATTAAATTGGAGGATAACTTCTGATTATCAAATTTTACAAATATTGTTTTTTCAGATACAGCAAGGAAAAGATTTCCTTCTCCACTTGAAAGCTTTTTGATTAAATGAAGAATTTTTGTAGGAATAATAACTGCATCAAAATCTTTAATTTCAGTGCTTAGATCTTTTTTAATAAAAGATAATCTTCGACCATCAGTAGCAACCATGGAAAGAGTACCTTCTTCATGTTCAAGGTAAACTCCATTCATAAAATATCTTGTCTCATCATCAGATACAGAAAATACTGTTTGACTTATCATATCTATAAGACTGTTCTGTGGCAGCTCAAAGTATTTATCATCTTCAATTTCTTTAATTTCAGGAAATTTATCCGGTGTAATACTTTTTAACTGAAAATTGATTTTTCCAAAAACGGGATTTATCAATAATCTTCCGTCAGTAAGATTGAATTCCACATCTCCGTCAGGTAAGGATCTTATAATACCAAGAAACTTATCACAAAATACTGTCGTACTTCCTGCCTGGGAAACTTCTACAGGTATTTGTGTTTCAAAACTAACTTTTAAATCTGTTGCCTTTATTTTTAATGTGCCGTTATCTGCTTCCAGAAGTACATTAGATAAAATAGACAATGAATTTCTTGATGAAATAATATCCTGAGCTATTGCTATTTCTTTGAGTATCACATTTTTATGACAGGTAAATTTCATTTCTATCTCCTTTGCTTGTATAGGGAAGCAGTCAACTTGTTGACGACCAGCCCTTATTCTAATTATTAATAAATATAGTAGTAGTAGTAGTAGGCACTGTAGATATGTTAATATCCCTTATAAACTTACTACATACAATGTTTTACCAATCTTAATAAGTCTTATACATTATTAACAAATAACTAACATATTAACATCGATCCATTATTATCCACCTAATAGTACCACTATATCAACATCTTTTTAAGACTTTGTTCCCGTTTCTTTTATATTTCGAATCAGATTCATAATATATGGTTCTATACTTGGATCTGCCTGCATTTTTGAGTCTACCCGCTGGCATGCATGCATTACAGTTGTATGATCTCTACCCCCAAACTCCAGTCCCACCTCTGTTGTGGAGTATTCTGTAAGTTCACGGGTTATGTACATTGCTACCTGTCTTGGAAATGCGATAGCTTTGGTTCGTTTTTTACCTCTAAGATCATTTGGTGTAAGATTAAAATAATCTGCTACTACTCTTTGAATAACATCAATTGTAATATTGTTAAGTTTAGGATTGGAAAACATATCCTTTAACTGATGTTTTGCTATATCAACAGTTATTTCCTTATTAAGGAGATCTGCATAGGCAATAAGTTTTGTAAGAGCTGCTTCCAGATCTCTTACATGGGATGTAACATTCTGACAGATTATCTCTATAACATCATCTGAGATTGATACATTTTTTTCCTCAACCTTTTTCTTTAGAATTGCTATTCTTGTTTCGAAGCTGGGAGGTATAAGATCTACATTCAGGCCCCTTTCAAATCTGCTTCTGAGTCTGTCTGTAAGATTTTTTAATTCAGATACAGGGCGGTCACATGTAAACACCATCTGTTTATTGGAATCATACAAGGCATTGAAGGTATGAAACAGTTCTTCCTGGGTTGCATCTTTTCCCTGAAGAAAATGAATATCATCAATAAGAAGAATATCAACCTTTCTATATTTATTTTTAAACTGATGCTGTTTGTTTTCTTTAATTGCCTGAATAAACTCGTTAGTAAACTGTTCGGCTGTAACATAGACAACTCTGGAATCCTCAAAATTGCTATAGGCATACTTTCCAATAGACTGAATCAGATGGGTTTTTCCAAGACCAACACCTCCGTAAATAAGACATGGGTTATATGTTTTTCCAGGGTTTTTTGCTATTGCAATACATGCGTTGGCCGCAAAGGAGCTATTGTCGCCAACTACAAAGTTATCAAAACTATAATCCTGACTGAGACCAGGATGAATCCGCTTGGTAACTGGTAAAGCAGCTTTCTTTTTGACTGTAGTCTGGATTTTCTTTTTTGTTGTTTCCTTATTAACAGAAGGTCTATTTGCTTTATTTATACTAAAATCAATTTCAATATCCGATCCGGAGAGATCACGAAGTATCTTTTCAACACTGGAAAGGTACCGTTCTTTTACCTGATCCCTGTAGAAGGATGAAGGAACAGAAAGAATAATTTTTTTCTCTGTTGAGCTTGCATAAGTTATGTTATCAAACCACATCACAAACTCCTGCTCAGATAGCTCAGATCTTAGATGATTAAGAGTTTCTTTCCAGAATACGCTGTAATCCCAATTACTTTTATCCATTTTTTACTCACAAGTTATTAACAATTTG
>CBDVAD010000416.1:0-3693 GCA_965371875.1 uncultured bacterium | reverse complement strand
GGGAATATGGGCCTTAAAGAGACCAATACTTTTTGTAAAAAATGCGGAAATACCATTGTTTCGAGAAGAGGATATTCTGTTTCCACCTCTGGAATTATTAATGGCAAGTGCTCGCAATGTGAGTTTGAAGTCCCCTTCCCCACAGATTAGAAATCAATTTTTTTTGAAGTTATTTATGAGACATAGATTGACATAACATCCGTGATTGTGTAAATTACACAGGTCTTTATGACATTCCCCTGTAGCTCAGCTGGTAGAGCGGGTGGCTGTTAACCACTAGGTCGGCAGTTCAAGTCTGTCCGGGGGAGCTTGGTTCCACTTTGAAAAGTGGAACCTTTTTTTTGCATGAAAAACCTGTCATTATTAAAAATCAGTATTGATTATATACAGACTCCCATATTTTTTATCATTCTTACTTGATAAAACATTACTTATCAACTTATATTTAATCCTATGAAAAGAGAAAAAACAAATATAGCCTTTTTTGAAAAATACCTTACTGTATGGGTAGCACTCTGTATTGTTACAGGAGTACTTATAGGCAGATTTATCCCTGCAATTCCTTCCACTCTGTCAAAATTTGAATATGCAAATGTTTCCATCCCTATAGCCCTTCTAATATGGCTGATGATCTATCCGATGATGCTTAAAGTCGATTTTACAAGTATAAAAAAACATATTAAGGCTCCAAAAGGATTAACCATTACCCTGGTTTCGAATTGGCTGATAAAGCCGTTTACAATGTATGGAATTGCCTGGTTTTTCTTTAATATTGTTTTTAAAAATTCTATCCCATCCAATCTTGGTAGAGAATACCTTGCAGGTGCAGTACTTCTGGGTGCTGCACCCTGTACTGCTATGGTCTTTGTATGGAGTCATCTTACTAAAGGGAATCCTTCATACACAGTTCTACAGGTAGCAATTAATGACCTTGTTATTCTTGCTGCATTTACACCCATTGTAGCCCTTCTGCTCGGAATAAGTGATATTTTTATCCCCTATAATACACTGCTGCTTTCTGTTGTTCTTTTTGTTGTAATTCCTCTTAGTGCAGGAATTATTACAAGAAAGAAAGTAATTGCTAAACGTGGAATTGATTTTTTTAATAATATTTTTATAAAGAAATTTAATAATACAACCATCGGCGGGCTTCTTCTTACACTTGTAATCATTTTTTCATTCCAGGGCAATATAATACTTTCAAATCCCTTACATATTGCATTAATTGCAGTACCGCTGATAATACAGACATTCCTTATATTTTCAATTGCTTACGGTTGGGCAATGCTATGGAAAACTACCCATGATATTGCTGCCCCTGCAGCTTTAATTGGAGCAAGTAATTTCTTTGAGCTGGCAGTTGCCGTTGCTATATCCTTATTCGGAATGAAATCAGGCGCCACATTGGTGACAGTAGTTGGTGTACTTGTAGAAGTCCCTATTATGCTCACCCTTGTCAGGATTGCAAATAATACAAAAAACTGGTTTTATATTTCCAGAGACTAAATAACAGGACTTTTCCGGAGCTAATATGAAGAAAAAATCAATTCTAATTGTTTGTGTACATAACAGCGCGAGAAGTCAAATGGCAGAAGAGTACTTTAAAAGGTTTGCCGGGAATCTTTTTACTGCAGAAAGTGCAGGTCTTTCCCCGGGAAAGCTTAATCCATATGTTGTCCGTGTTCTGAAGGAAGATGGAATTGATATCAGTAATAAAGTAACCCAAAATGCCTTTGAACTTTATGAACAGGGTAAATCATATACATATGTCATAACCGTATGCAGCAAGGAAGCACATGAACAGTGTCCGTTATATCCAAATACAGTACACAGGTATCACTGGCCGTTCGATGACCCATCCTCATTTAAAGGTACTGATCAAGAGATTTTAGAGAAAACCAGAATTGTCAGAAATCAGATTAAAGAAAAAGTTAAGGAATTTGTTGATCAATATATAAAAATATTTTGAATTATTATTAAAATCTATTATAATAGGATTGATAGATAAGGCTGGTCGGGACTTCGTCCCTGCTCGCCTATGCAACCTAAGGAGTCTGTAATATGAAAGGTCTTTCTGCTAAGAATACACTTAATATATTTTCAAATCTTCACAGGAGTGCTCATTCTTTTGAATTAGCATCCAAAGAACTTACAGATACTGCAAAGGCAATGATGGATTTTGCAGGAGAAATAAATAAAAAATCTAATGGCTTCAAAAAGAATTTTTCAGAGATAAACAGTGATTTCCTTACAATTTCTTCAGCTGTGGAAGAATTTACAATAAATATGAAAACAATTTCAGATAATGCAAATCAGTCAATTAATAATATTGATATTATATCTACAGCCACAAGTGAATTTTCAAATGCTGCTACTGAAATTGCCCGTAATACCGGTTCTGCAAAGCAATATAGTAATGACTCCCTGGATGTGCTTCAGGAAGCTTCGGAAAATTTTGAGAAGCTGAAAAATGCTTCCAAAGAGATTGATATTGTTACTCAGACAATAACATCAATAGCTGATCAGACAAACCTTCTTGCCTTAAATGCCACTATAGAGGCGGCCAGAGCCGGCAGTGCAGGAAAAGGATTTGCTGTGGTTGCCAGTGAAGTTAAAGAACTTGCAAAGCAATCAAAAGATGCGACAGAAGAAATAACAGAAAAGGTCAATGTTATTCAGAATGGTATTAATGCAACTGTATCATCCATGGAGATGATCTCTGAAGTAATTCATAAGATGAACAATCTTATTGACAATATCGCTGCAGCCACTGAAGAACAATCAGTGACATCAAAGGATATGTCCGATAATATTAAAATTTTTCTTGATCAGATTAATCTTGTAATCGAAAATGTCGCACAGAGTGAAACTGCAATTGAAGAAGTTAACATTAAAATTGCAAACAGTGCCTCAAAATCAGATGAAATGCTGATCGATTCCGATGAAATGAGTAACGACAGTGAAATGATGAAAAAGAATTCAGTTGCTATGTATGCCTACACAATGGAAGCAGCCGGTGCAGGTGAAGATATCTACAAACATATAAAGAAAGTCAATATACCATCTTCAATTACAGATGGGATAAACAAAGAGAAAAGTGTTTTAGCCAGATATACTGATGACTACAGTGTAAAAGTTCATGATATGGATGATCAGCATATACGTATTTTTGATTATATCAACCAGGTTCACTCTGAACTCAAGCTAAAATCTCCGGTGAGCAAACTCATTCCCATAATGGAGAATCTTGCTGATTTTACAACAAAACATTTTGCAGATGAACAAGCTCTCATGGAAAAAATTAATTATCCGGATGTGCCAAAACAACTTTCAGAGCATACAGCTCTTCTTTCAAAGGTAGCTGAATATATAGAAAAAATGAAGTCAGGAGAAGAGGTGGATATGATTGCAGTTCTTGTTTTTCTAAAGAAATGGCTGTTCAATCATATAAAGGTAGAAGATCAGAAATATTCAATTCCAATGAAAAAAAACGGTATTAAATAGTTTTTGATTATTCTTCTTTCACCTGCAAAGACAATGAATTTCGCGGATCCTGTTCCTGGAAATATAATTATGTCCAGACCATTTTTCAGGGATAATGCTGTCAATTTGAATCATTATCTAAGAGAACTGGATAGTGATGTACTGAAGAAGACTATGAGAATAAGTGATAAATTGGTTGGCAAGGTGCAT
>CBDVAD010000415.1:0-3708 GCA_965371875.1 uncultured bacterium | reverse complement strand
CGCATAGCCGAGCAGGGACGAAGTCCCGACCAGGCTTCTTCACATACTGATCATGCCGGAAAAGCCCATGAAAGTCATGGCGAGAACTCCAGTCACCAGCATGACGATTGCTGCCCCTTTTAATGGCTTTGGAACATTTGAATAGCCCATTTTTTCCCTGAGTCCTGCCATAAGCATAATTGCGAGTGTCCATCCCAAACCGCCGCCGAGACCGAAAACAGTCGATTGCAGAAAATTATAATTTCTTAAAACCATGAAAAGACTTACACCCAGAATTGCGCAATTAACAGTTATGAGGGGAAGAAAAATACCCAGGGCATAATATAAACCGGGGCTGAACCGCTCTACAAACATCTCCACAAATTGCACAAAAGCGGCAATGATTGCTATGAATATTATATAGGAAAGAAACTCAAGACCAAGTGGCAGCAAAATATAATGATAAACCAGGTAGTTGATTGCGGTAGTTGAAACCATCACAAAAGTCACAGCAGTTCCGAGACCAATTGCAGTATCAATCTTGTTTGAACAAACAAGAAAGGAGCACATTCCTAAAAAACTGGCAAAGAGAATATTATTGGTAAAAATTGAACCAATGAAAATAACGATCAATGACGTGCTGTTCATTCTTCCTCCCCGTTATTTTTTTTAAATGCGTTTAAAACCCACATTAGAAAACCAGTAGTAAAAAAGGCTCCCGGAGCAAGTACAAAAAGCAGGTTCTTAGTGTATCCGAATTCCATTAACGTAAATATTTGTGTTCCGAAGATTATGAGTGATCCGGATCCGACAATTTCCCGAACCAGAGCTATAAGGATAAGAATGATGCTGTACCCTATCCCATTAGCTATTCCGTCAAATACTGACGAAATGGGCGGGTTTTGGATGGCGAAGGCTTCGGCTCTTCCCATTACAATACAGTTTGTGATTATCAGACCGACATAGGGACCAAGCTGTTTTGACATTTCCCATGAATATGCTTTCAGGTATTGGTCGAAGATGATTACAAATGTGGCAATTATTGCCACTTCAGCTACCATTCTTATTCTTAAGGGTATTGCTTTTCTAAGAAGAGAGACGAGTAGATTTGAGAGAGCAATAACAAAGATAAGTGCCCCTCCCATAACGACAGCATTATCAACTCTGTTGGTTACAGCAAGACAGGAACAGATTCCCAGTACCTGTGTTGTAATTGGATTTATTCTGTAAATACCATCCGCGAAGATTTCACGAAATTTAATTTTCTGACCCGGTGCAGTATTATCACTCATATTCGCTCCTTGCCTTCCAGACCATATCTGCAAGGTCTGCCAGAATATCTTCAACCCTGTCCGAGGTCATAGTAGCTCCGCTAATTCCATCAACGGAGTTTGCATCTCTGATCTCCCCTGGCTTCCCGATAGTAAACCCTGATGTACCGGACGAGGAGAGTATCGATTTTCCATTAAACTGTGTCTGGAACCACTCTGCTCCTATCTCACCTCCCAGGCCAGGAGTCTCGGACTGTTTATAAAAACGTACACCTTTGATTGTTTTAAGATCCGGTTCCAGAGCAAGAACACCATCTATCCTTCCCCACAATCCGGGACCGCTGAGAGGCACAGCAACTGCTGCCGGTGAATCAGATGAACCATCTTCAGGATAATATTCATAAAAGGTGAGAGATCCTGCTTCTTTAATTCGGATCGACTTGTCGAATATTTCAAGAAGGTCTTCGGCACCAGCGTCCGGGGATACAGGAACATCCAGGGCAAAGAGGTAATTTCTTAGTTCCTCAGCCCTTTCATTAGCCTCCCGAAGGGTTCCTGTCTGCATATTCACCAGGACCAGAGAAAGAGAACAACACAGCCCCAGTACTGTTGCAAACACAATAGTTCGAAAATTAGTGTTTTTTGGCATATCGTTTCATCCGTACCCGTATTACAACCTCATCAAACAGAGGCGCAAAAATATTACCCAGGAGAATTGCAAACATCATTCCCTCCACAAATCCTGAGAATGTTCGAATTAATAATGCAAGAAGACCAATAAGAACCCCGTACGGCCATTTTGCAGAAATAGTAATAGGTGAAGTAACCGGATCAGTTGCCATAAAAAATGTACCAAAAAGAAACCCTCCGGAGAGCATGTTGAAGAGTACCGGATTTGCTGTACCTGGTGAAAACAGGTTAAAAAGCAGATTAAATCCTGCAAAAGAGAGAATTATAGAAAGAACAGTTCTCCAGTTTGCCATTCCTGCAGCAAGAATAATTATTCCGCCAAGAATTACGAGGATGGCAGAGGTCTCGCCTGCACTGCCCAGAACATTTCCAATAAAAAGATCTTTAAGGGGGGCCAAAACACCGCTTTTTGCCTGTACCAGAGGTGTCGCTGAGCTTATCGCTTCAGGAGCTGCCAGTTGATAATTTGTCAGCAAATTCCCCAGAGCCCCGCTGCCGGGAGTAATCCACGATCCAGCCATGGCGGAAGGATATCCCAGAGCAAGAAAACAGCGGCCGACAAGTGCCGGGTTAAAAAGGTTTCTTCCTGTTCCGCCGAAAACCTCTTTGCCTACAAGGATACCGAATATCATCCCCACTGCCACCAGCCAAAGCGGAATCCCCGGAGGAAGAATAAGAGGAAATATAAATCCGGAAACAAGAAAACCCTCGTTAACCTCTTCTTTCCTTATTACTGCAAAGGCAATTTCAACCACGGCCCCTGCGGCATATGAAACAATGAGCATCCATAAAATACGGATACCAAAAAAATAGAGGGACCCCAGGAAACAGGGACCGAGAGCTATAATTACAAAAAACATGTATCTCTTAATATCAACAGGATCCCTTCCAAATGGAGCATTTTGTGTTTTCTCATCAGTAAGGAACATCATATTGTCGAACATGGAATAAATTGGATGAAAAAGAGCAAGGGGTCTGCCTTCATCAAAAACAGGTTCTATTTTATCAAAAAAAGTCCTTAATAGCTTCATACCTCACCTTCCCTTTCTGCACGGAGTATCTCCCTGGCCTCAGCGAACTGTACTCTTAATTCAATTTTTGATGTGCACACAAAGGTACAAAGATTGCAATCGATACAACTGTCGAGACCCATCTTCTGAGCTTCATCCAGTCTATCACTGTATAGATATCGATGGATAATCTGAGGCAGCAGACCCACAGGACAAACCTCCTGGCACTTGCCGCATGCAATACACGGGCGTAATTCACCACGCATCTGATTTGACATATCTTTATCAATTCTTCCCATAAAATTAGGGAATATGGATCTTTTATTTATTCCGGGCCTGACAAAGGAGATAAACTCTCTGGTCTTTTTCACTGGAAGGAAAAAGAAAGCATCATCATCAAAACCAACGGAGTCAGTTTCAGGATCCACAGGAGTACCCGTAAACAAGCCTCCCCTAAGAACGAGAGTTGAAGACAAATCTACTGTTTCCGGGATAATATCCTTAAGAGATGTTCCAATTCTTACATTGATATGCATAGGGTCAGGAAAGGCCGGACCACCCATTGCTACAATTCTTCTGCTTATGGGAACACCCTTTCCCAGAACGATTCCTACCGCCTCGACAGTCTGGATATCCATAATCCAAATATCATCTTCCGGAGCAAGGTTTGCTTTTGTATCTCTCAGAAGTCCATTGAGAATGAGAGGATTTTCCACAGGATATTTAACATCTACAAAATGAAACTTAACCCAGGCTTT
>CBDVAD010000414.1:0-3716 GCA_965371875.1 uncultured bacterium | reverse complement strand
AATCTTATCTATCCTATTTGCCATTAATGTTTCCTAACACATAATAGATTGATCATTAAAATCCAATATTATATATTCCAGTTCCTTCTTAATTCTAAAACAAATCCGGGAGAATGCAATCACTTTATTTATTAATTAAGTGAGCCATTAGCTGCACAGGCTTTTGAATATTTTGTATAGTTTTAAAATAACTGAAAAGGAGTAGACATTTTTACTGACGGAGCAATTATTTTTACCAATGCTCCTGACTCACTGGCAGTTATTCTTGTTTTGGTCAAGGTATTTGTTGAACTAACAGGCTTTGGAGCTAAAGGTGGCCGGATTGTGCAGGATACTGAATAGTTCCAATTAAATGGCGCTTCCTGTTACAGAAGCGCTAGTAGTGCTATTTTGGAATTTCATTCAGCCTTTTCTGAAATCCTGTCTTAAAAGGTGTTGCAACTCCCATACTTAGAATAATTGCATACAGGGCAGTCAGCAGAGAAAGAGACAAAGCTCTTCCAATTTTTGCAGGATCGTCCAACATAGCAAGCATTGCAATCATTCCAACAAATACACCCAACATGCCGGACAGGACCAGGTATTTCTGAACAGCAGAGAAGAAGACAACTCCGTCTTTAAGATCCCCGGGATCAATTTCTTCTTTTCTAAATCCCAATGCAAAGAACTTCCTTATATCGCCCAGACTGTAATTAGCTAGGAGTAGAATAAGTGTACATAAAAGCACAACCATTGCACTCGGGAAATCAATAAAAATTAGAACGGCATCAATCCCTGCTGCTACCCACCATGTCATAAAGACAAGAACTGCAAATACTATGATTACCACAAAATAAGATCTTTTCATTATTTTCCTCCTGAATTTAATGATTCTGAGATTAATTTATTTATTTCCAATAATCCCGCGGGGATTATAGTATCCAGATTATGATATTCATAAAATTCTGCACTTCTATCTGCGAGTGTTGATGGTATCCTGATACCGGTAACCAGCGGGATAGATACCATAACTATTGCAGCTGCAAAAATTATATTGTAGATTCTGTCCCTGGTGGCTTTGTATGCTTTTTCCGGGATTACGGAAGGTGGAGTTTTTACCTTATCAATTTCTGACTTATAGTAATTAAATATCGCTTTATCAACTTCCATACTGTCCTCCATACTAGTTTTCATACTGCTTATTATAATGGACCTCAACATTCTTCTTTATATTATGAACAAGATACTTTAGTGTTCCGACAGGAATCTCCATAATTTTACTAATCTCTTTATAGCTAAGCCCTTCACAGTATTTTAAAAAAGTGATCTGCCTTTCCCTTTCCGGCAGGGTTTCTATACATTTCGCAATTCCTGTTTTTATTTCCCCACTTAAAGATAATTCTTCAGGGGTTTCATTATCATATAGAGCTTTGCATCCTGCCTCTGACTTTGCTGCTGTCAGCACTTTTAAGGAATTTAAGTTTTTTCTAAGTGAATCTGTTGCAGAGTTTCTGGCTATCGAATAGATCCAGGTGTTAAATGAATAGAAAGGATTATATTTGTGCAGATTATTATATACTTTCAGCATTATATCCTGCACAACATCCTCAGTTTCTGTTCCGGGATATGTTGTATTAAGATAAACCGTTAATTTAGGGTAGTATTCCTTCCAGATATCATTAAAAACAGTCTTCCGCTTTTCTGTTTCCAGAGAGCTATTGATGAATAACGCAAATTGCTTACTTCTTCCTTTCATATACCTTATATATACGGCTGCCAGCAGAAAAGGTTGGATATTTTTATAAAAATCATCATTTACATGAAAAATGGATTCTCTACAGCAATATCAAAATATTTCTGTGAGTTATTCAGATCTTCCGAAAGAATAGTACTGCAATTGCAGTAATATGCTGCTGAAACTATAAGGGAATCCCACCAGGATAATTGATACCTTAATTGACATGCTTTTGCTTTTATCAATACTTTTTTATCTACTGCCAAAGGCTGCCAGGCAAATAAGGCTTCGATATCCTGCCATGCCTCATCCTTACTTAAACCGGGCTTTAACTTCTGAGTTACTGTTGTATAGTACTCATTACAAACCTGAGTGCTGATCTTACCGGTTCCTGTCTGCCATAACTCTGTTAGTCTATCCATAGCTAATGCCTGTTTAGTTGGTTCGCTTAAATCCCGGGAATAAACAAGAATATTTGTATCGACAAAAACGTTATCGCTCATGAAGACTATTCCGGGAAGAATAGGACTCCCCCTTTTCTTTAAGCATCACAGGTTTTCGTTGTAAAAATGAATCCATTGCCTGTAAATATTGTCTTTCACTGTCCATTTTCTCTTTTAGAAAGAGTCCAAGCATCTGGGATACACTTGTATTATGTTCAGCTGCCCATACCCGTGACCATCTGGCTACTTCTTCAGGAAGTGAAACTGTTACATTCTTCATAACACTCTCCTTGCACTATAATAGTGTATCACTGTTTTCGTGTAAAATCAAGATAGCCAGAGAGGGGGTGGCGGAAGATGCGCCCGCTGACCCCGGCTGAGGGACGAAGACGGATAAGGGCAGAGGGAATAGCGCAGCTGGAGACAGGGGGAGACTTCCCCCATCTGATAATTTCTGAAACTTTTCCTTGACAGATATGTACCCAAGTACTATATTTATATTGTACTAATACTTTAATACAATGGACTTCAAACAAAAGGAGGGTATATGGCGACTGAGGTCGACACAACACTCAAGTTCAGCCTGGATTTAAAAAGCGGAGTTCCCTACTACAAACAGGTAATACTCCAGGTAGAGATGGCCATAGTAGACGGAAGACTTGAAAACGGTGACCAGCTGCCTACAGTCCGGAGCCTGGCAGTGACCCTGAAGATCAACCCAAATACCGTGGCACGGGCCTATAATGAACTGGAAATCCGCGGGATTGTTAACACTCAGCAGGGAACCGGAACGTTTATCAGTGATAAAAAAATTGAACTGTCCGAGGTGGAAAAGGAAAGAATACTGTCTGAGCTGACCCGCCCATACTTATCAAACGCCCGGGCATATGGATTTACTTTGGAAGAATTAATTAAACACCTGCAGGGAATGGCAGGGTAAGGAGAAATTATGAATCTTGGAGCAAATAAATTTGACAGAATTAAGAATGTACAGGGTTTTTCAATGAAGAAGGATTTTGTATTCAATGTATTTTCATTTGTGATACTGGCTCTGTTTTTTGGAACAGCTTTACTGGTTCAAAGTATCTTTGTAGGACCGGTAGACCCCCTTATTATGGGGAAAACTGCCGGGAGTATTATAGGAGTAGGTATTCTTCTAATGGTTTTACCTCTTTGGTCAACTGTAATTCTGATGATTATTCTGATCTGGGCAGGGATGCTGGGAGCGGAATTAACAGAACTGTACCCCATGTTCACTATTATATCACTTGGATTAATACTGGCCCCTGCTTTTCAGGTAATTCTGGAGTGGGACAAGGCTGTTATACTTCGCCTTGGAAAGTTTAGAAAGGTCCACGGCCCTGGAATATTCTTTATAGTTCCTGTAATAGACAGAATTGCCAAGGAAATTGATACCCGAATAAGAGCTACAGACTTCAGTGCTGAAAAGACACTTACAAAAGATACAGTTCCCGTTCATGTAGATGCTCTGGCTTTCTGGATGATATGGGATGCACAAAAAGCAGTTTTGGAAGTTGAAAATTTCCTGGAAGCAATAA
>CBDVAD010000413.1:0-3718 GCA_965371875.1 uncultured bacterium | reverse complement strand
TTCTGGCCTCCCTTGCAATCGGTATCGGGGTGGATTATTCCATCCATATCATGAATGCATATAAAAGGAATATGGATAAGGGTGGATCAGATTGTTTAAATGCAGTTTATCGAACAACAGGAAAAGCTGTATTTATCAATACTGTCTCTGTGGCTGTAGGATTCTTAAGTCTGACGATTTCACAATTTATTCCAATACGGCAGATGGGTATTTTATTTGCTGTCTCAATGGTTTTTGCATGCATGGCAAGCCTGATTGTTCTACCAATAATATTAAATAAAATAAGACCAAAATTTTTAGAAGTGAGAAGCGAGACTCGCAGCTTCGAACCAGCGAGACTCCCAACCATCAACTAAAAGGAGAAACAATATGAAGATAATTTTATCAATTCTTATCTTAACATTAGTTTTAGTTACAGTTCTTGCTGCACAAACCGGAAGTGAAATTATGCAGAATGTTATTGATGCGCAGGAAGTAAGCAGCTCTGCCATGGATATCCAAATGACATTAATTGACAAGGATGGGAGTATAGGAACCAGACGGATACAGACCCTTATCCTGAATGATAATGGTTTAATAAAAACAATCACTCTGTTTCTTGAACCTGCCAGTGTCCGGAATACAAGATTTTTAACAGTGGAAAATGAGGGAAGAGCAGATGATCAGTGGATTTTTCTTCCTTCACTCAGGAAGGTGAAAAGGATTGCATCTGGGGAAAAGGATGGCTCCTTCATGGGCTCTGATTTTTCCTATGCAGATATGGGATCTTCAGTTAGTTCTGTGGATGATTCGACACATACTGTTTTAAAAGAAACTGTTTACAATGGAAGAAGTTGTTTTCTAGTGGAATCAATCCCAAAATCCGGTACAGATAGTAACTATGGGAAATATATCAGTTGGGTAGATAAAATTTCATGGCTGACAGTAAAGGTGGAATTCTATTCAAAAGATGGGAAAATGCAGATTAAAGAACTTAACTCTGAAAATATAACAAATGAAAATGGCCACTGGGTCGCGAAAAAAATAACTATGGAAACTTTGGAAAACGGTCATAGAACAGTGCTTGATATAAAGCAGGTAAAGTATGACATACCATTAAATCCAGGTTTTTTTTCAACAACATTTCTTGAAACAGGGAGAGTAAAATAAGATGAAAAAACCAGTGGTGCTATTACTATTATTTTTAGCTGCAGTCATGGCCTTCAGTCAGGATGGATTCGGAGATATTTTCAGCTCTGTAGATTATACAGAGGAATCACAAAACAATGTTATTCTGGAGGGAGAGATTGGCTTTGACTACAAGTCATATTTCGACGGTGGCTGGGACAGTGAAAGAATTATTCTACCCTATGCTAATCTGATTTTATTATTAACATCAAATACTGTTGAAGCAAAAATTGAATTGACATTAAATGCCGGTGATACTGATACGGAACTTACAATGAGTGATATTATTGATCAACTTTCCCTGCGATCATTTTTCTCATTTGGATATCTGGATCTGGGTTTATTCAAAACAGAATGGGGAAAGGGAGATGGGATCCATGTAATAGACCCCATTAATCCACTTGACCAGTCCAATGGTATTTCCAGTGATATCAATGAGATGAAAAGAGCAGAAATGCTGGCTAAAATGAATTTTTATCTGTGGGATAATGGATTAGTTGAAATTGTATATAAACCATATTTCCACTCTGTAGAAACAGCAACTGCAGGGGACCGTTGGAATATCACTATCCCGCTCTATGACGTTCAGGATGATAATAACACTGAAACACCGGCTTTTTCACAAGCTGCTGCAAGAGTTACAACAACTCTTGGTATATTTGATCTTGGAGGAATGTACTACTATGGATACATGACAGAACCTGGAGTCAAGTTAATATTTACTCCCGGACCTGTTCTGGATGTTATATATACAAAGGCTCAGCTTTATGGTCTTGAAGCTGGTTGGGCCCTTGGTCCAGTTACCTTTAGAGCAGAAGGAGGTTATTGGTTTACAGAAGATAAGAATGGTACGGTCGCTCATCTCTACAATGACAGGGCAGTATGGCTCGCAGGATTTGATATTATGATTCCAGGAACACCTCTCTTTCTAAGTATCCAGGAATTCGGCAGTTATGTAGTTAACTTTGATAGTTCAAATCCTCTTGATATGGATTTGGGTATAAGTTACAACAATAACGCTATGACAAACACTCTGGTAGCTGCTATTGAAGGCTCTTTCAATCAGGATAAGATGAAAGTAAGACTGACAGGTCTGTATCTGTTTGAAGCAAATGGATACATGATCCTTCCAACATACACCTGGAATATAGAGGATGATCTTGAATTGTCTGTATCCGGTCAACTCTTCGGTGGAGATAATGAAGGACCCAATCCATATTATGCCTGGCGGAATAATGATAGTATTACCCTGAATTTAAAGTATATTTTTTAGGATAATTCATATTGATGGATAAAGATCTCTAAATTTGATATGCTATAAGTAAGATGGAAGGATTCAGGTTTTTAGTTAACGATCTACTACTGTACACTTCAACTGCATTAGTATTCTCAATTACCTGTCTTTGTATTCTGCTGCAGGTTAAAGCCAAGGACAAATATTCAAGAGATTTTCTGACAATACTTGTCCCCCTCTCCCTCCAGATGGGGATAAATTCTTTCATTACCTATGCAAACAAGGTGCTGCCTTCCAGAATATTAACCAGTAGTAATTACTCGATGTTTGCCCTTCTAATAGCACTGTCATCCATCCTGCTTACTTCATATCTTCTATTCAGCCTGAGTCATTATCTGGTACATCTGCTTCCTGTCGGGGAAAAGGAAAAAAAACTGGGAGCACATATTGTTAATGCAATAGCTATTGCATTTTTTATGATCAGTCTCTTTTTTATTATTGCTGTAAGTGATGGAAACTGGATTGTCGCAATGGATCTAACATTGGGTTATCATTTTTCCAGTGGTAGTTTTTTGTATTTTATCCATGGTTTTGTTACCCTTTTTTATATAAAAAAAGCAAAAGGGAGAGAGGAAGAGGGACTTCTAAAAGGAATCGCCATGACATTTATCCCTATGCTGCTGCTATTTCCTCTTGATATGGTTTTCTTTAAACAAAGCTCTTTTAAACTCAGTTACATTTGTTTTTCAATATTCACAATAAATACTTACTATTTTATAAGCCGCTATTATTTCCGGGCATATGAACCCGTTCCTGAAAGTCTGAACATTAAAAACAATTTCTTTGCAGTAAATGGACTTTCTGAAAGAGAAGAGGAAGTAAGCCGTTTATTGATAAAAGGGGAAACTAATAGTGATATTGGCCAAAAACTGTTTATCTCAGTAAATACTGTAAAATCACATATAAAGAGTATCTATAAAAAACTAAATGTCTCAAATCGAATCCAGTTAATTCACCTTATTCAGGAAAGTAGGAATGGGGATAAGTAAACCCCCTGCCGATAGCAGGGGGAGTAAATCTAACCGTCTAAAATCTGAGAAAGAAATAGTTTGGTTCTATCTTCTTTTGGGTTGTTGAATATCTCATCAGGAGTTCCCATTTCTATGATCTTTCCATAATCGAAGAATACGATTCTGTCGGCTACAGCTTTGGCAAAACCGATTTCATGGGTTACTACAAGAAGCGTCATGTTCGAGTGGGCCAGCTCAATCATAACATCTAAAACCTCTTTTATCATTTCAGGATCCAGAGCAGAAG
>CBDVAD010000412.1:0-3719 GCA_965371875.1 uncultured bacterium | reverse complement strand
CACGACGTCTCCGCCTAACGCCATAGGACACTGTGACTGGATTTCAGACGTGTGCACTTCCTAACTTTACATTAATAAACACCCAAATAAAAAACCCCACCTTTATTACAAAAAAAAACAACAAAAAAAACTTCTGGGGGAGTGGGATTAGATAAATACTTAGCTGTACTTTTGAAGATATACAGACAAAAAACAGTACCTTTATCAGGCCTTTCTGATAGAGAGGGACCTACAGATGGAGTATGTGAATATACACGTTACCTTGAAGTCCAGATTGAAGGTGTAAATGAAGCCGGCGGATCCGGTTATACAATGTGGAATAATTCCAATAGGTATTATATGGTTGCGGATTGATTTTACGCATCCAGAAAAGAATTAGTATCTACTCCAGCTTGTTTAAGGATAGCTTTCATCGTTCCTTCCGGGATATCTCCAGGATGATTAGGAATTGTTGTTCTTTTTCTTGTTATTGGATTCCACCATATTTCGTGACTGCCTCTGGCCTGGCGATCGAATTCGAAGCCTAATTTTTTCAATTTTTTTATAGATTTTCTATAATCAAATCCTGCTAAATGTCCCATCAAGCTCCTACAGCAACTGCTATATCAAGTTCAATTTGATCAGAAATTGGCCGAAGTGTAGGAGGTATTGGATCCCCATGTTCTATATAAGATTCAATCAGCTTTCTTGCAACATCTCTGGCTATCTCTACTGCTTCTGATATTGTTCGCCCCTGGGCAACTAATCCAGGGATATCATCTGATTCTGCAAGAAATTGCCCATTCTCTACTTTGGACACTTTTAGATGTACCGAATATTGATTTTCCATGGTTTAAGTATACACGGATCTTAATTTGAAAGCAATCTTAGATTTATCCACCGGGTAATGATTCGCAGCATGTCTTTCTTTGAGGATTAATTATGCGAAATTACCCGGAGGAACAGAAAGATACCCAAAAACGTTAAGGATTGTAGGGGCGCGCAGCGGTTTGTTTTTGTAGGGGCCGATTTATCGCGCCCATATAAAAACAAACGGAACCCCCGCAAAGCCTGGCCCTGTGTAGGGGCGCAATTTATTGCGCCCATATACAGGGAAACGTCCAAAAAAATAAAAAGTAACATATTCACAGACGAAAGTTATCAGTTGAATTAAAGTGAAAGCGTATCTATAATACCAACATGGATCTTTTTGAGAACGTGTGGCTGATAACTAATGTAATCAGACCCATTCTGGATATCAGCATACTCGCATTTCTGATCTACCAGGTGTACAAGATACTTGTTCAGACAAGGGCCGTTCAGCTTATAAGAGGTGCATTTATAGTTAGCATTCTTTATCTGGCAGCCTATAGTTTTCAACTGAACACAATACTGTGGATAATGAACCGCCTGGGAACGGTTTTGATAATTATTATTGCAGTAGTATTTCAGCCGGAACTTCGATCTATTTTTATACGGGTAGGAAGAGGGGAATGGTTCAAACTCTCTCATAATGCAAAACCATTTCATGTTGATACTGTAATAAATGCTGTGGAGGTTCTCTCTGACAGAAGACGCGGTGCCCTTATTGTATTTCCCCGAAGGGTTGGGATAAAAAATATAATTGAATCCGGAGCTAAAATAAATGCAGAAATTTCATCAAGCCTGATCCTTACAATTTTTGGCTATGATACTCCCCTCCATGATGGTGCGATAATTGTTCAGAGCGGGAAAATCATTTCTGCAGGATGTTTCCTTCCTTTGAGTGAGCAGGTTGATATCCGAAGAAGTTTTGGTACCAGACATCGTGCTGCTCTTGGTATAGCTGAGGATACAGATTCGGTGACATTGGTTGTTTCGGAAGAAACCGGTGCACTGTCACTTTCCTATGATGCGAACCTTTACTACGATCTGGGGACAAAAGAGATTAAGAAGCGTCTTACACGCCTTCTTAATTTCCCGGATGAGGGTTCTGATGAGATAGAGGAGGTGATTGGTGAATAGCAGGGCAGTTCTGGACAGGGTTCTTCATAATTGGCCGGTTAAAATTATATCAGTTGCAGCGGCAGTCCTTTTATTTTTTTTCTACCGGGTTTCATCCCTGGAGGAGAGATTTTTTAATGTTCCTCTGGAAGTTCAGTTTCATGAAAATTATACTTCTGCCGAGAGCTATCCTGAAACAGTAAGAGTTATTATTAAGGGTAGAGATGAAGATATCAAACTTATTCTTGAAGATGAAATCCAGGCATTTGTTGATTATTCAAGTTTTGATGAAGAGGGGCTGTTCAGACAGCCTGTTCAGATTAGAAAAAAGGGCTTCGCCATGCAGATTAACCCTCTGGATATAAGAGTTGAACCCAGAGAATTAAAGCTCCTTTTAGAATCTTTGATGGTGAAAAACCTTACGGTTGTTCCGACTGTTATTGGTTATCCTGAGAAAGGTTATGAGCTGATACAGCATTATATAACGCCATCATCTGTGGAGGTCTTTGGAAGCAGAAGTAAAATTGAAAACCTGAAAGAGATACATACTGAAGATATAGATATCAGCTCAAGAATTGAAGATTTCAGTACACGGGTCAGGCTTAAAAAGACAGATTCATCAATAAATTTTTCCGGTGGTGATATTGTTGAGTTTTTCGCTTCCATTAAGGAGGTTTTGGTGGTAAGAACCATGTCAGGGGTGGATATAATTACTCTTGATCTGGATAATGGATTACAAATAGGTGGATTTCAGGGTATTTTTACTATGGAGATACAGGGAAAGATGCTTGAGCTCGAGAAATATATTCCAGGCGATTTCAGGTTTACTGTTGACTGTTCCACTTTAAAAAAGCCCGGGAGTTATAATCTTCCTGTAATTCCGGATGTACCTGTTGGTATTTTAGTATTAAATTATGAGCCTAAGGAAATTAGGGTTGAGATTTCAGAAATAAAACAGTAGAGGAGTTTTCTTTTGGTAATGGGATTAGGAATAGATTTTGTAAATGTTGATAGAATGAGGCACTGGGTTGAAGTAGAAGGAATTATGAAGCGTTATTTCCATGAAAATGAGATTGAAGCCTCATTATCAAGGGGTAGTTCCTCTGTCCTTTCCTTTGCAGCCAGGTTTGCAGCAAAAGAGGCATTCGGAAAGGCTCTTGGTACAGGATTAAGCGGGCTGAAGCTGACAGATATAGAGGTCAGGAATAACCATAATGGAAAACCTGATATTGTTCTTCATGAGACAGCTCTGGAAGCATTAATGGACCTGGGTGGTAAATATGTTCACTTGTCTCTTTCTCACGAAGAGGAAGCGGCTGTAGCTGTCGTTATAATCGAGGGGTAATAATGGAAAATGCTGCTGTAAATTCAATATCTTTTTTTTCCAAAGAGACTATAAAATGTCCTGTCTGCGAAGCAGAGTTTCACAGAGAAGATATAAGGACAGGCAGAGGCAGGCTTATAGCAGGTGATCTGACAGATGAGCTTCGCCGGGAGTATAAGCCTTCCCAAAAGTATGGAGAGGTGTATCCGCTTTTTTATCCTGTTACAGTTTGTCCCGAATGTTACTATGCAGCTTTTCAAGTCGATTTTAATGAAATTCCGGATAACTCTGTTTTATCCATTAAAAATAATAAAAATAACCGTTTCGAAAGTGTAGAGAAAATATTTAAACAACTGGATTTTAGACAAATACGAAAGCAGAATGAGGGAACTGCTTCATATTATCTTGCTATGATGTGTTATGACCATTTTCC
>CBDVAD010000411.1:0-3721 GCA_965371875.1 uncultured bacterium | reverse complement strand
GATTTTGAATTAAGTTCAATCTCAGTTTCTCCAAAAACTTCTTCAATATTTAAGTTTGTACCGATAGCCAGAATTATCTGATCCCCGGTAATGATAAATGTTTCACTTGTCGCTGCTTCGGGTCTTCTTCTTCCTGATTTATCAAATTCACCAAGCTGCATGGAGGAACACTTAACACCAATTACAGCACCCATTGTATTTTTTATAATCTCAACTGGTTGTGTGAGACAAAGGAGCTCAACTCCTTCATGAACAGCTTCTTCAACCTCTTCCAGATATGCAGGCATCTCATCCCGGCTTCTTCGATAAATAATAGTAACATTCTCTGCACCTAATCGCAGAGAAGTTCGTGCAGCATCTATTGCTGCATTACCACCTCCAATCACAATTACCTGTTTACCTGTCTTTACAGATCCACGAATGTTGTACTCCTTAAGATATGGTACAGCCTGAACAACACCATCAGAATCTTCACCAGGCAACCCCATTTCTAATGAGTCAGAGGCTCCAACAGCAACAAAAATAGCAGAATAGCCATCAGTTTTTAAAGATTCTATTGTAAAATCTTCTCCCAGTTTCTGTTCGGTTATTATATTAACACCCATATTTTCTATCATACGAATTTCTCTGGCTATTGTTTCTCTGGGAAGTCTATAGGCTGGAATGGTCTGAACCATCATACCACCAGGTCGGGGTCCGGCTTCGAAAACATCCGGCTTGTAACCTAATCTGGAAAGAAAATATGCACAGGAAAGTCCAGCAGGACCGGCACCAACAATGGCAATTTTCTTTTTCTCATTTTCCATATTTTCTAAAACTTTCGGCAGCTGAACAACAATTTCCTGATCAACCATATGTCGTTTTATTGCCCTGATTGAAACAGATTCATCTATAGATGCTCTGCGGCATAGATCTTCACAGGTATGAAAACAGACCCTGGCACAGATAGCTGCAAAAGGATTTCTTTCCCTGTGAAGTTTAAGGGCTTCACCATATCGCCCCTCTCCCACAAGAGATACAAAACCGGGAACATCTACTGCTGCAGGACAAGCACTCTGACATGGGGCTCTTACAAGACCGGCACATACTCCGGCTTCACAATGCTTGTCTCTTATGTGCTGTTCCCATTCCTCACGAAAATGTCTGATAGTGGAAAGAACCGGATTTGGTGCTGTTTGTCCCAAACCGCAAAGAGATGTTATTTTTATCTCTTCACCAAGATCTATAAGCTTTTCAATGTCCCCTTCTTCACCTTCACCACTTGTAATCCGATCAATTATTTCAAGCATTCGTTTGGTACCGACTCTGCAGGGGACGCACTTCCCACACGATTCCTCCTGAACAAATTCAAGAAAAAATCTTGCAACGTCGACCATGCATGTACTCTCATCCATTACAATAAGTCCACCGGATCCCATAATGGCACCAAGTTCATTTAATGAATTATAATCCAGGGGTACATTTAAATGCTGCTTTGGAATACATCCCCCTGAGGGGCCACCCATTTGTGCTGCTTTAAAGTTTTTGCCATCCTTTATCCCACCACCAATATCATAGATTACGTCACTTAATGGTGTACCAATAGGGACTTCTACAAGGCCTGATTTTTCGATAGCTCCAGCGAGAGCAAAAACCTTTGTTCCCTTACTTTCTTCACTTCCTACAGAAGCATACCATCTTGCACCATTAAGAAAGATAGCAGGTATATTTGCATATGTTTCTACATTGTTAAGAAGTGTTGGTTTATCCCACAATCCTCTGTGTGCAGGAAAAGGAGGTCTTGGTCTTGGTTCACCTCGCTTACCCTCTATTGAATTGATAAGTGCTGTTTCCTCACCGCATACAAATGCCCCGGATCCCATTTTTATATGCAGATTAAATGAGAATTCAGATCCCAGAATATTTTTTCCTAACAGGCCGTAGTCTCTCGCCTGACCCAGGGCTGTTGCCAGACGGGATATTGCAAGAGGGTATTCCGCTCTTACATATACATATCCTGTATCAGCACCTATTGCATATGCTGCAATAGCCATACCTTCTATAATAGAATGGGGATCTCCTTCAAGAACACTTCTATCCATAAATGCACCAGGATCTCCTTCATCAGCATTACATAAAACATATTTTTGACTGTTTTCGGCTTCTTTTGTGAAATTCCATTTCATCCATGTGGGAAAACCTGCCCCACCACGACCTTTTAAACCAGAATGCTTTACTTCATCAATTACAGCTTCACCTGACATATTAGAAAGAATCTCTGCAAGTGCGTTATAACCGTTAAAAGCTATATACTCCTCTATTTTTAAAGGGTTAATTTTTCCGCAATTTCGCAGGACTATCTTTTTTTGTAAACTAAAAAAATCTACATTTTCTATTTTTGCCTCTTTTTTACCAGTTCCTCTGTCCTGAAATGCAAAATCTTCAATTACATTGCCCTCAATAATATGTTCCTGAGTAATTCTGGAAGCATCCTCAGTACTCAGACTTTCATAAACAACTCCATCCGGCTGTATCATAATTACCGGTCCCTGGGAACAGGGACCCATACACCCTGTCTCTTTTACTTCGAGATCAAGATTTGATGCTCTAATTTCATCTTCCAAAGATTTTTTTAACTTTAATGAACCCGAGGCAATACATCCTGCACCGCAGCAGATTAAGATTTCCTGTTTTTCTCCATTAATATGGTTTTTTGCTCTTTCTTTTAATAAAACAAGTTCTTTTATAGATCCTACTTTCTTTATATCACTCATTATTTTCTCCCTGGTAAGATTTAAGAAGATCCTTAATTTTGGAAGGCTTTACCCTTTGATGTACATCATCATTTATCATGACCACCGGAGCCAGACCACAGGCACCGAAACATCTTCCAATTTCCAGGGAATAGAGTTTATCATCCGTAGTTTCTCCAACATTTATTCCAAGGTAATTCCGGAATGCTTCAAGAACCTCTTTTCCTCCACGAACATAGCAAGCAGTCCCAAGACATACACGAACAATATATTCTCCCCGTGGTACAGTTGAAAAATAGGAATAAAAAGTGACTACACCAGTTACTTCACTGAACGGAATGTCCAAATTTACACTGATGTATTTAAGTGCCTCTTCAGGAAGATAGCCAAGAAGGTTTTGCACTGATTGAAGAACAGGAATCAACGCCCCTTCTTCTTTCGAAAAACTCTGAATGATATCATCAATTACGGGAAGGATTGACCTGGTTGTCGGGGCAGGATGTGAAACCTCTTTTTTAAGGTCTGTTGCAATGTTGCTCATCTTCATTCTCCTTAGGTTGCATAGGCGAGCAGCCAACTTGTTGGCGACCAGCCTTTCAGATACTTTTTCTAAGCTAATATTGAGACCCTGGTATGATGAAAAGCAAATCTAAAATAACCATTAAATCATTTTGTTGTACACAGTCATAATATTATTTATGGCATAGTAACATGAGATCACAAATTATGTAAATAAATAAATATTTTTATAAATATCCTCAGTATATTATCATTAGAATCTATTTTTTAGTATTATTATCCAAATTTATTAATATAATTATTACTTTTTTAGTTGCATTTTTTACTAATATGGTTCAATATTTAAGGGTAGAGGGTTAATACTTTAATACTATTACAACGTGTCTGCAAAATCTCTGGTTATAAGGTACTACCGTGATTACAGCAGAAACCGAAGCTTTGGATATCAGGGTACAGGGACGTATTCAGGG